>JAAYIT010000071.1 GCA_012523295.1 Porphyromonadaceae bacterium
CAGAACACCTTAAGGCGAACGAGACCAAATCTTCTGCTACGCTCGTAGAGATTCGAGAGCTTAATCTTTCGGACGCGGGTTCGATTCCCGCCATCTCCACCTCAAGCCCCCTGAATGGGGGTTTTTGTTTGGAAAATAAAGTTGCATGAAAATCTGGGAATGCTGACCATCATACAGCATTTAGGTAGGAGTCAGGAGCTCAAAAGTTCTGTTGGAATTAATTGATATCTGTTTAAGGTTTTGTTATATTGAGCGTAACTAAAGGATTTCAGCTAATCATGTCAATGATAATTTCATATTGAAAACCCATAAGAACAGCGAACTTACCATATACACAACCCATAATACTTCACAAAAGAAGCTCAGGAACGGTACCAATGTTATCTTTCCCTCGTTTAATGTGGTTTTATTTCTTACTATTGATTCTATTCGTGCTAAAATTAACGAATAACTTACCCCTTTTTTGATTCACATTTTAGTGAGGCGCTGCAATGAAAAGAATAATTTCTGGTTTTTTGGTTCTTATCCTGGCGATAGCTACTTTTGCATCATGTTCCCCAATTCCTTCTGAAACCGGTTCAGATATTCAAACTCAAATAATTTCAACGACGATACCAAAAGCAGAGGGACCAATTGATGAATCAATTGTTGTATTTGCTGATCCACTTTTGGAAGAATTGGTTAGCACTGCAACAGGAAGGACTGAAGGTGACATCAGCCAAATAGAAGCTGAGGGTGTGACATATCTAAATCTGAGCAACCAATGGCGAAAAGAATTGTATCCTGATCAGAAAATTTCAAAACTCCAGGGACTTGAATACTTCAGAAATCTAAAAAGCCTCGATCTTTCGGACCATGACATTTCTGATATAGCTGTTATTAATAATTTAACTAACTTAGAGGAATTGAATCTTTCGGGTAATCCAATATCAGATATCTCTCCGCTTTCTTCTTTGAAATCTTTGAAGATGTTGATTTTGTCAGGATGTATGGCTAATAATTATGCTCCACTCTCAAATTTGGATAATCTTGAAATTTTGGTGTTAAATAAAGCTTCCATAAGCGACGTGTCAGTACTTAAACTACTAAAAAACTTGAAACAGCTATACCTGGCTGGATCTAAAGTAAGTAACTATTTTCCGCTTGCGGAGATTTACCCATATTTGGAAATTAAAGATTTCACGTTAGAGCGCAGCCTCGAAGGTTTAGGTTTTCAGTTTGAAAATGATAATCAGGCTATTTTTGATAGTGAATCAGCCTCAATTCGAATTAATCACCTTGAATGGGGTCAGCCTCCTGATGAATGGATGAATAATAGTGTAAGAACGGTTTTTGGGTCCGAAAATGCAAAAATTGACATTGGATATTACCCAGAATTTGATACATATGTGACGATGGCTTTTGTTGAAGGTGAGATGGTTTTGAATTATCTTTATTTTCGTTCGGATGAAAGCTATGGTTTTGGGCATGGTGATAGAAATAGCTCGGAAGAAACGGTGCTTGAAATCTTCCCGAATGAAAAAGAATCCGATGATATTCTACAAATTCCAATTCAAATTCATGAGAAAATTTTGACCGAAACTTTTTCTATGGATGCCCGGTCTCTTTTCTATTTGCCGTTCAATGAAACAGATGTGGTATCAGAAGCAAACAATATTTACGAAATGTTAGGTTTTACTTTTCTTGACTACAAGGGAACTTACTTTTATGAGGAGTTGAACCCTCACATGTTTGAGCTTTCCATTCATAAAAGCCAATGGGATGGGAATGCACCAGAAGAAAACAGGGTGGATTGGAATATGGCTTTTATTGATTATGATGTCAACGGCTATCAGTTGCGGATGCTCTATTATGAGGCTGAAAATAAATTTGACGTGCAAATTGAGAGGGATGGTGCAGAAGCGGCTTTTACCTTCTACCCGGATTCTGATGAGTATGGGTGGGAATACCCTGATTTGCAAACAGCTCACCGGATTTTTAATGATGCCTTCGGGACGAAAGCAAAAGAAATGTACCACTGGCCTGCAGACTATCTTGAGTCTGTTCTCCAGGAACGTTTTGGGATGGGATTTGAAGCTTTATTTGGCTTTTTCGATTAAGAATTGCCTGTGATTGTAAGGGGCTAGAAATTAATTACAAAGGGTTAATCCGCCCAAATCACTTTAGTTGTGCTTCCAAAATTTCATTAGCAAAATTATTTAATGTATCAAACTCAGATTGAATTGATAGGTTAAGATTTTTTAAAACGGCTTCCATGTGAAATGCAATTGCACTCCGAACTGTATCATAATCCGGTACAGAAGGTTCGAACCAAGCAAAATCAATTAAATTCCAAGTGTCTCGATATTCCGGCACCGCATCCATTAGGTCGCGCATCAAACCACCTGCAGATCTGCGAACTGGTAAATAGCCTGTTGATTCTGCCCAAAATTTCTGAACTTCTGGTTCGGTTAAATACTTTAAGAAAATCCATGATGCTAATTGACGTTCTGGGGTAGATTTAAAAATTGAAACACTTGAACCATATGTATTTTGCTTCGGTATACCAGTAGATGGTAAAGCAGCAACTGACCAATCGAAACTTGCTTCATTTTCTACTGCATAATCATAAAATGACAAGCCAGAACTTGAGGCTACAGTGAAAAGCAATGTGCCCTCACTAAAATCAATTTGGTCACCATAGGTTTTCGTAACGAACGTTGCACAACCGTCTGCGAAAAGTCCTCGCAAAAAAGTGAAAGCTTCAACAGCTTCAGGGCTGTTTAAAGTGAATTGATTTGTTTCGTAATCATAGATATCGCCACCAAACGCAAAGGTCCAAGATGCGAAGCGAGACGCGTCGATCGTCATTTGATAACCCATAGAACCGCTAGCAGTACGCCCACGAAAAGGTTGTTTTGCTGCTTTACATGCCATTTCGCGAAATTCAGTTGGAGTTCTCGGTGGAGCAGTAAAGCCGAGTTCCTTCAACCAATCCTTGTTGTAATACATGACCTCCATGCTGCGGTTTGGAGGGAATCCCAGTCGTTGGTCGTTATAAATGGAATATACATCTTGAAGGAAGAATGCATCAATGAAATCGTCTTGGTTTTCCTGTGGCATTCCGTATGTTGGATCATCGATTATTGTATTTAAATCGAAAATTGAATTTTCCTTTTGGTAACTGGCCACTTGATTTTGGTAACTGACAACTATGTCTGGTACACGGTAAGTGTTTTGTAAAGCAAGCATCTTTTTGTAGATTTCCTGATAGGAACCTGCATATTCAGCAATAACTTTTATGTTATATTGGTTTGTCGAATTAAAGCCATCCACGATTGTCTTTAATACAGTTTCACGAAATTCGCCAGTATGTTGATGTCAAAAAACGATTTCATTTTCGGGCTTGATTTTCGACCAATCAAACGCCCCTGGTTTAAGAGTAGAAGTTGGAACAAGAACTTCGCTTTCGATATCAATAGTTTC
>JAAYIT010000072.1 GCA_012523295.1 Porphyromonadaceae bacterium
TCAGGGGACGGCCAATTTTCATTTGGTGTTTTTGATTAAACTGACGCGCTATCTGGGATTTTATCCCAATCTGGACGAGAAAGCTCCGGGAAAATATTTCGACTTGCAGGCCGGAACTTTTTGTTCGCTCAGACCTTTTCATAACGCCTCGTTGTCGCCCGAAGATGCTCAGGGATTTGCGGTTTTGCTGCGGATAAATTACGAAAATATGCCCGCTTTTCGTTACGACCGTCATCAGCGGCAGCGTATCTTACGTCAAACCCTTGATTATTATCGTTTACATTTGAGCGAATTTCCGCGCATTAAATCTTTGGATGTGTTGCAGGAGTTGTTTTAGTTTTTAATGCAGGAGCTGTATAAAGCATTTGTAGCAAGAAGGTAGAGTTTTTCAATAAACAAACTTCAATAGGCATATAGGCCGAGTAAGAGAACGCTTGTTCAATCCGAAATTTAGCCTTATTTTTGCATCCGAATTATCAAGAATTATGGTCCTGTAGTTCAATGGATAGAATGGAAGTTTCCTAAACTTTAGATTCGAGTTCGATTCTCGGCGGGACTACAAAGAAAAAAGCTAACAAATTGAAATACAGTTGTTAGCTTTTTTTGTTTGCGGTTTTTTGTCCACCAATTGTCTACTAAATTTTTTTTACACATTCTCGCCCTATCAGCAAATCTTATTTAAATGAAAATGTCGATGAAATCGGAAATTCTTATTTTTGATTTCAAAAACGAATGGTCTTTATATTATGAAATAAGCGAAACTTTTTACACATAACCGTCTGATATACAAGACCAAGTAGCGAAACTTTTTGGTGCTTATTAAAATTTAACAAAAACACAATGCACTTTTGTATCAGGTTTTGATGCCTCAGGAATAATGGCTTTTCTCATAGCTTGAAGCATTCAGGAATCTTAGATCGGGACAAAAAGTTTTTTATTGTTTAAATTAGCGATGATGAGTTTGAGTAGTATGTTCGATTTTGTGGTATCCTTAGTGATTGATTCTTTGTTTTCTGCATCTTCCGAAAAAAGGCAGAAGAGAAAGCTAAGTCAGGAATGGAAGAAAGAAAAAGAAAAGAGACATTTGCAGCGCAATTACCGTAAGCAAAAACGCGAAGTAATATCTAAATACGGAATTCCTGAATTTGACCTGGTGCTCAAAGAACAGAGCCTGGCAGATGAAATAATTGTATTTGGCCGGACAAGACGGGTAATGATACTCGGAAAAATGTACTCCTTTTCAGATTTTTCATCCTGCACGTATACCGATAATCAAAGAATTCTCAAAGGAGAAGCCGCATTTGTGGGCAAGTTGAACAATTCAGAGTTACCTTCGTTCAGTGGGCTGGAATTCGACTCTTATAATACGACTAAGTTTGAAAGAAGCAGCATTTCTAACAAAGAAATAATTACGCACAATTACAACTTAATCATAAAACTTAGTGATTCCTCAGCATCGGTTATTAAAATTCCCCTGGGATCGAATATGGATAAAGTAAATGAATTATTGGAAGTCATTAATTCTATTATTAGTTTTAATAGCCAGCCAGATTTTTCACAGATAAAGGAAGTTGTTTCCTGGTCGTCCTGATGAATAGTAAAACCGATCTTCTTTTTACATATTACAATTGAATCTCACTAACAGGTTTAAAATAGTTGGTTAAAAAGCGTCTTGAAAGCTTGAAAAATGTAAATAATATTTACATTTGCCAATATTCTAATTCCTGTTATCATGAAAAACTATTTTAATTTTGTACTCGACGGGAAAAAACTTTTTGTCGTCTGGTTCTTCTTTTTGGTCTTTTTTGTACTTCCTTATGTGCTTATCACATTAAATATAAAAGACATAAGATTAAATGTGGGACCTTCATTGCTTATTATCTTAGCCTACTTTTTGTTGATTCTGGTTTCTTTTGTTATTGCTTTTTACATTACAAAACTTGTAATTGAAGGCCTGCAATACAAAGACAAAACGCTGGTTTTTAATGGCACTTTTGGTAAATATCTGGGAATAATATTGTTAGGTTACTTTCTGAGTATAATTACGCTGGGCATTTATATGGCCTGGTTTATCAAAGACATCTATCGTTTTTTTATCGACAATACTTCCTACAATTCACAAAATCTGCAATTTAAAGCTAAAAGCGGAAAACTTTTCCTCCTGATTTTATTGCTGTTATTTTTACCGATATTGATACTTTCCCTAATAACGTATTCTGGTTTTATGATCAACCCGACAGAGAATTTCGCAGGTCTCCCCCTGTTCTATACGTTTGTAAATAAAATTAATGTCATGATAAATATGTTTCCCTTTTTCTATTTGTTCTATAAATGGTTTGCGAATATTGATCATAAGGATATGAATATTAGTTGGAGAACCGAGTTTTGGCCTTCCTGCGGAAAAATCGCCATAGAATTATTACTTAGCCTTATTACTGTAGGAATTTATTATCCCCTGGCAATAATTCGTTTGTACAAATATTTTACAGAAAAGACTAGGGCCATTGGAAATAGCAGAGAATTAAAATTTAATTATGATATTGACCAGGGAGGGGATTTTCTGTTTATCTGGGGGCAAATACTATTGACAATTATTACGGCAGGCATTTATTATCCCTGGGCTTTTTGCAAAATCACCAGACGGGTTTTAAGCAAAACCTATACAGAGGAAGACCTGCCTAAAAAAGAATTTGTCCAACTTTAAATTGTTAAATGAAATTTGTCCCACTTGGGGAGAGATCATATTAGGGATTAAGTTTTGCGAATGTTGATTATGAAAA
>JAAYIT010000073.1 GCA_012523295.1 Porphyromonadaceae bacterium
CTATATACCCTTGCAAAATAAGCAACAATTTGCAAATCACAAACTTTTCAAAGAACTATTTTTTGTCAAAATATCAATAAAATCAGGCCTTTTAGCTATGTTTGTTAACTAAACGACATTGAATTAACATTATCAAAACAAAGATTGAAATTAAAATATCGGGGGGGGTTCGCAATAATTCTACAGACTAAGCTTGCTGATTTATGTTAACAACGCTGTGCTATATGCGTATATTTTTTACGTAGTTAGTCTCCTTTGTAAAATATTTCATAAAGAATTTGTTTTATACAAATTATTTTATCTTATTTGCATTGAATTTATAAACTATTTTATGAACTCAACCAACAATAGCAGACCGGAAAAGTTAAAAGGGACTCTTCTGAAAAAATTTCAGCAAAAAAATAAGATTCTCAATTTACTTTACATGAATGGCCCCTTGTCAGGAACTTCGATAAGCAAACAAATTGGGGTCAGCCTTCCAACTGCTTTCTCGCTGCTCAACGAACTTCAGGAATCGAAATACATTATTACTAATGGCACCGGAAAATCTCGCGGTGGAAGAAAGCCCACATTATTCGGATTAGCGGGTGATTCGATTTATATCATTGCATGTGAAGTTGAGAGATTCAATGCTAAAATCATCATCTACAACTCTCTGAATCATCCCATAACACCTCTTTTCAAGTTTAAGACTTCTATTGATGACAATAAATTGGCGGAAAAAATCTACCAAAGCGTTCAACAACTTGTAAAGGAAAATAATATTGATGAAGACAAAATACTTGGGATTGGTGTAACAATGCCCGGTCTAGTTGACGAAAAAGAAGGTATAAATCACACAATTAAGGATGAATCTTTTAGAAACATAAAAAAGCGGCTTGAGGAGAAATTTAAATTTCTGGTCTATATTAATAATGATGCTCGAATGCAGGCCTACGGTGAGTATATTTTTGGTGCGGCAAAAGGTTATGAAAATGCTATAGTAATTACATGGAGTTGGGGAATCGGCATGGGTATGATTATAGATGGAAAACTGTATAATGGTTCAACCGGATATTCAGGAGAATTTTCACACATACAGGTAGCTGAAAACGGGAATCTGTGTATTTGTGGCAAACGTGGTTGTCTGGAAACGGTAGCTTCAGCCTATGTACTGGTAAATGGAGCTATCAGGGAAATTAACAAAGAAAGTATCTCACAGCTCACTCAGCAATTTAAAGGGCGCACTGATGATTTAACTCCTGAAGACATTATATTAGCGGCAAAATCCGGAGACGAACTTTCCATCCATCTTCTTGAACAGGTAAGTCTGAAATTAGGGAAAGGTTTATCCATAATTCTCCAGCTTCTTAATCCCGGCATCATAGTCATAGGCGGCCCTATTTCAGTTGGCAATCAATTTATTCTGACACCTATACAGCAGTCGCTGAATAAATTCTGTCTGGAACAGATAAATGACAATACAAAAATTGTCATATCAAACACCTGGGAACAATCTGGTTTACTTGGGGTGACGGCAAAGATTTTTCAAAAACTATTTAGTGATATTCGCAATTTATAAAGTACTGAAAATGTGCAAAGTAAAAACATCTCTTAAATCTAAAATTTACAATCAATGCAAAAGGTTTTATTAACTATGATTTTGTGTTTTGCACTTATAGTTAGTGCAATGGCACAGCACACAATAACAGGAACTGTTATTGATGAAGATGGACTGGGTATTCCCGGTGTTACCATCATTGAAAAAGGAACAACAAACGGTACTACTACCAACATTGACGGGCAGTACATTTTGAATGTTTCTTCTGGAAGTGCAACATTGGTTTTTTCTTTTGTCGGGATGACGACGGTTGAACAGACGGTGAATAACCGTCAGTCAGTAAATGTAACCCTGACAACAGAAGCCATTGGAATTGATGAAGTTGTTGTAACAGCTCTGGGCATTAAGCGCGATTCGCGCGCGTTAGGATATGCCATCAGCCGTGTTGAGGGTGTTGATTTGGTCAAAGCAGGAGTTTCAACCAATGCACTTACTTCTCTCTATGGTAAGGCAGCCGGAGTAGGCATTCAGGCAACTGCTGCCGGACCTATGGGAGGAATGAAAATTAACATTCGGGGAGCACAGGGGCTGGAAAGCACTTCAGGAACCCGGCCACTGTTTGTCGTGGATGGTGTGCCGATTTATGATACCGAATCAAGTATGGCTTCCAGGGATTATAACCCATTGAATTCCTTTGATTTCGGTTCTGCCGTGAATGATATCAACGTCGAAGACATTGAGTCGATGGAAATCCTTAAAGGAGCCAAAGCATCTGTTCTGTATGGAAGTGCGGGCGCAAATGGTGTAGTCTTAATCACTACGAAAAGTGGTAGTGGAACCCGCGGATTGGGTGTTCAGGTTTCCTACGGACAGGAAGTTTATAATCCGGTTTCCTACATTAACTTCCAAAATGAATTCGGCTCGGGACAGCATGAATATTCGATGAGCTATGAAGATGAAGCACAAACGATTCGCCGGACTGTCAGTGACAGGCAAAACTTCGGTCCTGCATTTGATGGCTCATCAATAAAGTTCTTCGATGGCTCAACACGTCAGTATCTGCCATACAAAAACAACTATCTCGATTTGTTCAACAATGGTTCATCCCGAAACATGCAGGCTGCCATTCAGGGTGGTAGTGAGAAAGGGAATATGCGTCTGGCATATACAAATTACAATTATGACGGCATTACACCAAATCAGGGGCAAACCAAAAATTCGGTCAGTTTTAACGGACAGCTCGAAGCTTCAAAATTTGCAAAGTTTGAAATCAGCCAAAATCTTTACCACACCCAATCTCAAAACCGTATGTCAAACATACAGCATCTTGTTGCATGGGGAACCTTTAATCGTGACTATGATATAAAAACAGCAATGAACTCATGGAAAGACGAAAATGGGTATATGATTGACCTCAGTTCATTAGGTAATCTTGATGACAGCGGCTGGGGATGGCCAAGTGCATTTCTTGATCCCAACAACATCAATGACGGTTTTTTTAATCTGATGTGGACCATGAATGAAAACCGCTTCATCGATGCACGTGTAAACTCAATTACTTCTGCAAAGGCTACATTCACTTTCCTGCCTTATCTGGGGTTGACCATGCAGGGAGGATTAAACTACACAGACACTGATATAACAAATAAAGTGAAACCTTATCGAAAAAATGAAGATACAGGAGCGTATCAAGGTGGAAGATTCAGTTTTAAAAGAGAAAGAAATGTAATTCAGAACTATGAAGCATTTATGACCTTCAATAAATCTTATATGAATGACAGACTGACTGTTTTTGGTTTTGCAGGACCGGCTTACAGAAAAATAGGCTATAATTCAGTAAATGTCGGAACACGTGGAAACAGTAAATTTGAGGATTTCTGGTCATTAACCAATCACGATCGCTGGCCGGCAAGTTATGACAGCTATGTTTCGGGGTTTGATGAAGAATTTGAATCTCTTTACAGCGTTTTAGGACAGGGAACCATTTCATGGGGGATGGAATATATTTTAGAGTTTCAGGCACGAAATGACTGGTCGTCCACTTTACCAAAAGCAAACCGTTCATATTTCTATCCGGGAGCTTCCTTTACGTGGAACTTCACGGAAACATTCACTATTCCTAAAATTAATTACGGAAAATTGTTTCTCTCTTTTGCAGATGTCGGACGCTCGGCAAACAGGTATTATGCTTTGAGAACATACAGCATGAATACACTACCTGCTCCAAACACCAATATTAACGATGTGAGCGGACCATCTGACTTATTTTCCGGAGATTTAAAACCGGAAAGAAAGAGAGAATTTGAAATTGGAACCAGCCTTAGAATGTTTAAAGACAACAGAATGGAAGTAAATTTATCATACTATAACAGTATGTGGTACAATCAGATTATGTCACTTCCAATACCGGCTTCATCGGGAGCTACTCAAATCAGAATCAATGCAGGCGAAATTAACAATTCAGGTTTTGAATTATTCATAAACGGTGCTCTGATTGCCACAAATCCTTTCCGCTGGGAAATGACATTTACCGCTGCAAAGCAATGGGATAAGATCAATAAACTTTATCCGGGAATCACGCAGAAGAATGAAAATGCAGGAAATCTGATCAGGCGTAAGGCTGAAGGTGAGAAGATGAATACGTTATGGATTCAGGACTATGCAAGAGATGACAAAGGTAACAGAATGGTTAACGACAATGGTTTATACTATCTTTCCAATGATCCGGATGATGAAATAAACATCGGAACAACCAATACAGATATTTACGGCGGATCATCTACAAACTTTTATTTACAGGGAGAATGGGGTATGCTGAATCTGATGGGTGCATTAGATTATAAAATTGGCGGCAGCATTCTCTCCTATTCCAATTTTTACCTTATGGGAAATGGACTGACAGAAGAAACTCTTCCCGGACGCCCCGGGCATGGTGGTCTTACATGGACGGAAACCCTGTCTGACGGCTCAACCCGTGAACGACATGACGGAATGATTCTTCAAGGTGTCAAAGAGGATGGAACTCCAAATGATATAATTGTGCCTGCACGAGATTACTACTCAACTTTTATTCACGATATGGGCACTGGATGGCAGCCCGATATGATTAAGGAGAACAATTACGTGAAATTCCGTGAGTTGGCACTTACATATACTTTCCCTAAAAGTTTTTCTGAGCAACTGAAAATGCAGAAATTTTCAGTTGGCTTAACTGCAAGGAATCTGTTCTATATCTATAAAAGTATCAAAAACATTGATGCTGAAGCAATGCTTGGCACTGGCAACGACAGTTGGATTGAAAATACAAACTTTCCTTCTTTACGTTCTTATGGTTTTAAAGTGAATTTTAGTTTCTAACAATAAAAGTTTAATAA
Organism: Porphyromonadaceae bacterium; assembly: GCA_012523295.1. Classification (GTDB taxonomy): domain Bacteria; phylum Bacteroidota; class Bacteroidia; order Bacteroidales; family Paludibacteraceae; genus UPXZ01. The sequence goes on from JAAYIT010000073.1 coordinate 4,915, forward strand.
ACATGAAAAAGATATTAATATATATCCTTGCAATTCCGCTTTTGTTCGGTTCCTGCAATGAGCAATTGGATAAAGACTGGTTAGACCCACAGGTTTATCAACCCAAACCTGAAGAAGTTGTTTCCGGGTTATTTACACACATGCAGAAAACCCGTTTCTGGATGAAAGATTATGGCGAATGGTACTGGTTTCTCAGCGGATGGTATTCAAGCTTTGTTGGCATTTCTCAATTAGGTGAATTTCTGCCCTATTCGGATGCTTATATCAGTTTTTGGGCTGACTGGCGCTTTGGTGATCTGGATCAATTTGTGGATGACGCAAACGGAAATACATATAATAAATTCTCCCGTTTCTATACTGATTTGAAAAACTACGGTTTAATCCGCGATGAAGTAGCGACATTGGAAGGAGCTGATTTTGATGATAATATTATCTATCTGAAACTTGCCACTATACTTAAAAATGTTGTGGCTTTACAGACAGTGGATTTATTCAACAGCATCCCCTATTTTGATGCTTTTCTTGGAACACAGGGTAAATTTTTTGCAGAATATGATGATCCGATGGAAATTTATAAATCCGTAATTGATGAATATCGGGAAATTGCAAAAGAGCTGCCGGGCATTCATGGAAAAATGTCAGACTTAGCGAAAAATGTATTTCAAACGCAAGATATTTTCTTTAAAGGCAATGTTGACAAATGGGTGCAATACATCAATGCACAAACATTAAAATCTTCTGTCCGGATTTCAGGTGTTGCTGAAGATTTTGTTAAAACACATATTGCAGAGGCAATAAAAAATCTGCCAAAAGAAGATTTCACCTTCTCATCTCCGGTTGTTAACGAAAATCGGGTGGGAACTTCTGCCGGCGGAATTTTCCAACGTGGTTTATATGAACAGTTTTATGCTCTTACAATCCCGGATGTAATAATGACAAGAATGAATCACGGAGAGGACATTTATGAAGAGGAGATTGACGATCCACGGTTGCCTGTTCTTGCTATGGGATTCACAAAAACAGGAATTGCGGAAAATGTTGAATACTATGGAGTCTCCGGAAACTGGGAACGTAACAGATACCTGAGAATTACATTACCCTTAAATGAAGGAAGAAAAATCAATGCATATCCTCAGAATAGTCCGGAATATAATGTTATAACACCTAACCGTTCAATGGACATCATGGTACAGGCATGTCCATGGACTTTTTATAACCCGGTAACTTTTGTTTTATCTGAAGCTCCACTCTATATTTTCTCAATGGCTGAGGCAGATTTGTTACTTGCTGAAGTAGCATTAAAAGGATTTGCCAACACAGGAAAGAGTGCCGGACAACACATGAGCGACGCGGTAAAGCATTCAACCGACTTCTGGTATATGATGAACTCGGTTCCGAACTATGCGGGAAACATGTCTGAAGAAACCAAAAAGATTTTAACACCTGGAAAACCTGATGATAATATTATCAGTAATTACGCCGCCTTTATTCAGAATAACTTTGAAAATGCAGATGGAGTTGAAGGTAAAATGGAAATTCTAATGCAGCAAAAATACATTCATCTCAACGTATGGGAAGCTTTTGAGTGCTTTACTGAATTGCGGCGCACCCGACATCCAAAACTGGAGCCGATTACCTGCAAAGGTTCAAGTGTTGAGTTGATTAATCAAACCATGATGCTGGAGCGTTTCAAATTGCCGCCATCAGAAAAGGCTAACAACTATGAATTTTATTCTCAGGTGATGGAAGACGATCATTGGGGAAAACCGATATTCTGGGTTCCTCAAAACAAAATCTCAGAAAATTACTATTTACCCGAAGCTATAAAACCACCTCTTCCATAAATTTAAAAAATGCATTTTAAAAATGAAATAATTTAAGGAATAGACCGCTGTCCATGAATTTGGCAGCGGTTTATTATTTTTATGCCTAAAAATGTTATCATGTTATCTTCAAAAAGTATATTGTTATTTTTATTCCTTTTAACAGGAGCTCTTTTTGCTAACGGACAAAAAGAAAAGAATGAGTTATTTAATATTAAGTATCAAACAGTTATTGATGGAAATATCTCCGAAAAAGGCAGTAAAATAATTTTAATTGCAGGACCTGAACAAGCAAAAATATATACTATTGCAGAAAAAAATCTTCTTCCCCAAACACCTGATGAAATCGAATATATAGATTTTTTTAAAAAAGTTGCTTATCAATCTGCAACACTACATGATGGTAAGCAAATATACACAGAAACACCCTTTTCGGAATTTCCTGTTTTGGAGGAAACCGGAGAAATTGAAGAAATTTTAGGTTATCGCTGTAAAAAAGTAAAAACAACCTTGCGCTCAAACTCTATTGAAATCTGGTACACATCAGAACCGGACGTTAAAGGAACACCACTTATTAGCCATGGTATTGCTGACGGACTGGTTTTAAGAGTTATCCGCAACAACAATTATGGTCTCATTGCCACTGAAATTGATACAACCGAAAATAAAAAGAAAGAATCAATCCTTCCTAAACATTTGGGAAAAAAAACAGATATTTCTAACTATCGGTATCTCATAACTAAAAGTTTTGTTACTACTGTCAATATCTTTGACAATGAGCAAATCAGTTGGGAGAATTCTGTTGAAAACCCGGAAGGAAAACAAATGGATAATATTCACAGATATGCCGGGGGAACCATTATTTTAAAACAATTAGAACTACCTAAAGTAAGCCTGGATTACCGTATTTTCGCCGAGTTGACACAATTTTCCAACGGCGACGCTTATGACCGTACCGGAACAGTCTTCATTATTCCTGAAAATAAGGAAAAATCATTTTTTACTGCATTAACTGACGGTGTAGAATCAGTACCGGCTTTTCATGCAGCAAACGGGAAGAATTATTATGCTACCGTAGCCACATCTGACTTTTCACCTGCCGTTGAACTCATTCGCTTCTTTACTCCTTTCGGAATCAGACACTTCAACGAGCAGGTTCAGGTTCATGGTCAGGAGTGGGAAAAACAGGCATTCTACAAACAGGAAATTACTGAACTACTGCCGCTTTTACAAACAAAAGTCTGGATTGGTGTTTTTATCGGAAATTATGATAAAGGTGGGCACAAAGTTAGTCTTGACCTAAAATATTTTCCTGGGAAACGTACAATTAGCGAAACAGACAATAAAGAAAAGCAATGGATATATCCACTTTTCAATACACTGAATATAATGGAAATGGCTGGACAAGACTACGGAACTATGTTTGAAAATGACTCCCTTTGTATTGAATTTGAGGTTCCGAATAATTTAAGAAATGTTATTCTTCGCTATGTTTCAACCGGTCATGGAGGCTGGGGCGGCGGAGATGAATTCAATCAAAAGCCGAATGAAATTTTTATTGATGGTAAGTTTGCAGGAAGTGTAATTCCATGGAATTGTAATTGTGGCTCTTTCCGAAGGTACAATCCGGCATCAGGGAATTTCTGGAACGGACTGACATCAAGTGATTACAGCCGCTCAGGCTGGTGTCCGGGAGAAGCAACAAATCCAGTTTACATTCCATTGGGGAATATTGAAAAAGGCAAACACATCGTCAAAATAGCAATTCCAATTGGGGCAAAAGAAGGAAACAATTTTAGCCACTGGAATATTTCAGGGGTTTTAATTGGGGAGTATTAATCAAAAACCTGTGGAAGAATCCCATTATATCTTACCTCCTTATCCGGGAAATTAAAATGAAGTTGTTTAAAGTTGAACTATTAAAGTCTATATTAACGACTTGATATTTATCAAGTTATAGACATGAGAATTTTATCTTCCTGTTAAAAGACTTTTTGAGTATATCAATGTGTAAGTCAGTCTTTTAATTAATATATTTCAATTCAACTTTAAGCAACTTTAATATCTATTTATTCAAAATTATTTTTTTAGTTAACACCCCTGCCCGGGTATGGATATTCACAAAATAAATTCCTCCGGGTTGATTACTAATATTAATCTTTTCGTTTACATCAGGAAACACCAGGCTATAAGCCTGTTCACCAAGAGTATTAAATACTTTTATTTGCTCTGCACTTCCTTCGTGTTGAATTGAGAAAATACCATTATTGGGATTCGGATAAATATTTAACGATTTTGCACTTAAATTTGCTATACCGGTATGAATTTTTAAAGTAAAGGCTAAAGTTTTCCAACCAGAGTAATTCCCATCATCACAGGCTTTACGAATATGGAAGTAATAAGTTGTAAGCTCCTCTAAATCTGTCAGACTAATGGATGTTCCGTTGATAGTTGTTCCTTCTGTATTGGGTACTTCTTCCGTTTGGCTTAACTGATATTGGAAAGTATCATTTTCTGTTCCATCCCAGGAGATTTCGGCTGAAGAATTGGTTGAATTTGATAGGTCTAACTCATTCACTCCCTTGCAAATATAATCTAAATGTATGATAGCAATATGATTTTTTCCAACACCATTATAAGCTGTAAACTCACCGGCTAACATAATTTTATCTTCTGGTAGAGGAGTTATTGAATAAATAGTATTATTGGCTCCTATGCTTGAATTAAATGATTTATCAATAGAGCCATCACTATTAAGCCGGACTAGTCTACTGTAAATTTCATTATTAAATCTGTTAAAATAGCCTGCAACCAATATTCTCCCATCGGCTTGTATTTCTATTGAATAAACAGTACTATTGGCACCTACCCCTATATTAAAGGTTTCATCAACCGATCCATCAGGATTTAGTCGTACCAATCTATTATAAGTTTCTCCATTATAAGAAGTAAAGGCACCTCCCACTAAAATTTTATCATCAGGTTGAATTGCCATACCTCTTACGTTACCTGAAAAACCACTTCCTACTTTAAATGTATCATCCAAAGAGCCATCGGAATTCAGTCGTATTATACGGTTGTATTCCTTATCTTTAAATTTTGTAAAACTACCGGCTACTATCATTTTACCGTCAGACTGGAAAACCAGATCAAACGTCCAGTCATTAAAGCCTACACCGGGATCAAAGCTTGTGTCTAATGAACCATCGCTATTTAATTTCACTATGCGACCTCGAGTTACATTGTCATACTTTGTAAAAGCTCCAATTAAAAAGATCTTTCCATCGGGTTGCATCTTTATTCTATATATTGTATTATCCGGTCCAACACCTTTCTTAAAAGTTTCATCAGGGGTGCCATCCAAATTTAATCTTAAGAAAACCAAATTACTTTTATCATCAAAGGTTCCAAAACTTCCTCCCACTAAAATCTTTCCACCTGATTGAACAGCAATATCATAAACGCTCTTATTGAAACCGTAACCTATTTTAAAACTTTCATCTAATGTACCATCTGGATATATTCTGGCTAATCTTCTTCGAAATACTCCGTTATAAAAATCGAATTCTCCACCAATCAGCATTTTTCCATCTGACTGTAAAGCTACTCGCCTAATAGCCTCATCAGTTCCTTTCTTTATATACTTATTAAAACTTAAGTCCTGGGTACCATCACTATGTATTTTTGCTAAAGATTTAGCTTTATTTCCATTATACAATTCAAAGCGTCCGCCGACTAAATAGTCACCAGAAATCGTTTTAGTAATGATTCTTATAGTATCATTAAATCCTTTTCCTGAATCAAATGTATCATCTAATATCCCATTTTTATCAACCTTTGCAATTTTGTTAATGCCTGTTCTTTCATTCACAGAAGTAAAAGCCCCTCCTAATACAATATCTCCATTTTCTTCTAATATTATCTTAAATGGATAACCACCTCCGGTTCGTACAAACAAATTAGATGCAAAATCAGTCGTACCATCTTTATTAAATCGTATCATTCCAGCTGATTTAACTGCGTTATATTCAAAACCCCTTCCCGCGACATAAACTCTTCCATCATTTCCTAAAACTATATCACGGACCCAACTGGTCACTTTATTACCGGTATAAAAAGAAGTATCAATTGTACCATCTTTTTTAAGGCGTAAAATATATTTTCTTCCCCCTCCTCCATCATAGGAGGAAAATGCACCTCCCACATATATTTTACCATCATCTTGTAAACAAACTGCCCAAACATAATTATCAAAACCCTGCCCAACATGAAAGGTTTCATCTATAGAACCATCGCTATTGAGTCGTACAATACGATTGTAATCTTTGTCATTAAATTTTGTAAATTGCCCTGCCACAATAATTTTCCCATCAGACTGTATTACAATATTGAGAATCCAATCATCAGCTCCGGAACCCGGATTAAAGCTTTCATCAAGTGTGCCATCACTATTGAGTCGTGCTATACGACCCCGCGGCACCCCATTATAGGTAGTAAAATGACCACCAATTAATATCTTGCCATCGGGTTGCCCTACGATAGTATAAACAGTGTTATTAGGACCGCTATTCCCTTCATTAAACGTAAAATCGATACTTCCATCACTATTAAGCCGACTTAGTACATATCCATTTATCCTTGAAAGATTGTATGTACCAAATGAGCCTCCTATTAAAATTTTCTCATCAGGTAATTCGTGAATTGCATAAATATTACTATTTGCACCTTCACCTTCACCACCATTATATCCATCATCAATCGTATTAAAGCTTAAATCAATATCTCCCGGCTGCTGAGAAAATGCAACAGAAACAAACATTAAATTCAGGGTAATACTTAAAGAAATTAAAATAAGTCTCTTAACTCTCGTTCTTTTAAAAAATGTTTTCATTAGCATTTGATTAATTTATGATTAAAATTTTATCTATTATTATGGACAGATTGAAGCTGTAAATTTAAAAAACACTTAAGTTACAAACCAAAGTTAGATAGCCAAAAAGCTATATTTTAGCATGGAAAGTATGACACAAAATAGTAGTAAAAGTTCAGACTGGTTTTATATTATAATTAATGTATTGGATTGATGTACACCCTTTAGCTGCTAATCTATATCATCTGAACCCTTTTGCTCTGATGATATAAAAATTAGATTTCTTTGGGAGCAGATTTGTCATTAATATTTTCATTCCATCCTTTTGGTGGATTAGCTCAGGTATAATTGCACTCCCTGCAATCCATATTGAACAAATAGATTGATTTTTTGTAATTTTAATAGGTCAAAAAAACCGGCAGATTATCCATTAACTATGAGACAGATTATTTCAAACAGAGATACCGCAACAACTGATTTTCTTAAAAAAAAGCAAGAGTATCAGGAGATTATGGATCAATACAGAAATGTGTTGGAGAAAACGGTCAACCGCAATGAAGAGCCATCGGTTTTGAAACACCGAAAGCGCAATAAACTTCCGGCACGCAAACGCATTGAGCTTCTCATTGATCCCAAAACACCATTTCTTGAGCTTTCGCCCCTTGCTTCCCATGGGCAGTATAACGGGCAGTTTCCATCGGCAGGAATTGTTACCGGAGTGGGACTGATACATGGCAAACCGGCTGTAATTGTGGCAAATGATGCCACAGTGAAGGGCGGAACCTATGTTAAGGAGACGCTGAAAAAGCATTTGAGAGCACAGGAAATAGCGCTGCAAAACCATCTGCCATGCGTGTATCTGGTGGATTCGGGCGGAATTTTTCTTCCTGAACAGGAAAACCTGTTTCCCGACCGCGACCATTTTGGGCGTATCTTTTTCAATCAGGCGAAAATGTCGGCAGAAGGCATTCCGCAGATTTCAGTGGTGATGGGTTCCTGCACCGCAGGCGGCGCTTATGTTCCGGCAATGAGCGACCAGACCATCATTGTCAGAAATCAGGGCGCCATTTTCATTGGCGGACCGCCGCTTGTGGAGGCGGCAACCGGAGAATCCGTTACAGCCGAAGAGCTTGGCGGCGCTTTAGTGCACACATCCATTTCCGGCGTTGCCGACCACATTGCCGAAAACGACTCGGATGCAATTGATATTTGCCGTTCAATTTTTGAAACCATACCGGAAGCAGAAAAACAACCGCTGAACCAGACCAGCCCGGAGGAACCTTTTTTTAATCCCGGAGAGCTGTATGGATTTGCTCCACTGAACCTGAAAAAACCGGTGGCAATGTATGAAATCATCGCCCGGCTGACCGATGGCAGTCGTTTTGACGAATTTAAGGCAAATTACGGAACCACGCTGATTACCGGTTTTGCACGGATTCATGGCTACATGACGGGAATTGTTGCTAACAACGGTTTTCTCACGTCCGAAGCTTCTCTGAAAGGAGCACATCTTATTCAAATGTGTAATTTCCGAAAAATTCCGTTACTGTTTTTGCAAAATATCACCGGGTTTATTGTGGGAAAGAAATATGAACATCAGGGCATTGCCCGTGATGGCGCCAAGCTTATTCACGCCGTGGCTACGGCATCTGTTCCCAAGATTACGGTGATTGTCGGCGGCTCATACGGAGCCGGAAATTATGCCATGGCTGGGCGCGCCTACAATCCCAACTTTCTTTTTATGTGGCCCGGCGCCAAAATTGGCGTAATGGGCGGCGAGCAGGCTTCATTTGTACTGAATGCCATCA
>JAAYIT010000074.1 GCA_012523295.1 Porphyromonadaceae bacterium
GGATGACAGTGTTAGATTGAGTATTCTCAGTAGCGGTTTAACGGCTCTGTTTATAACAGAGAAATATCCTATCTTTTTCAGAGCTCGATCGTATGGGCTACAAGGTGGGTGTATAATTGTTTTGCAACTTTGATTTGAATTCCTGTACAGAACCCAGAATGTAATTTTCACCATCTTCCTAAAAAAGACGTATTCCCATGATTCTCATGAAAGTAATACATGATGTTGCATCTTTATGTATAGTACTCGATAATACATGAATATCATGAAGGCGGTGGAATCGCGCTACTATGTTTATTTTAATGTTTGCTGCAATATTTTTTTCAATCCTGATGTTGTTGTTCTTGTGTTCGATTAAGCGATCTTGGATAACGATTCTTACATATATTGATATCTTTTTCCTATTATTCTTTTACATGGTCTTCATATTAAAAACAGGTGGGTATAATTCCCAACTTGAAAAAATTCTTATTCTATCCCCCTCAATTACTAAATCAATCAATAATATCTACCATTCTTTTAACTCAATTTATTATATGCTCACAATCTGTAGATTGCTTTTCCCGTATCTACTATTATGTAGTGCCCTATTAATGGAAATTGATGAATTCGAGAATTTATCAAAATTGAAATTCTTCAATTTGTTCATACCTGTCATTCTGTTTGCAATTATTTTGGAACCAAGAATTTACAGACATCTTTTTGGAGGGGATTTTTTAGCTCAATCACTAGTTCAAGTCAGCGAAATAATTATGCTTTTACTTTATTGTTTTATTGCTTTCTATATATTGATTAAGGAGATTCAGATTACAAAACTCAAATATGCTAAAAAGCAGAATTCTTATTTTCTCATTGCTTCAATATCTCTCTTCTTGGTTTATTTGTTCTTTTCTCTTATGGATCCGATTTTCTTTATTCAAGATTACACTTCAATAAGAGTTGGACCGATTAGTTATTTTTTAAATAGCAAGATTGATCTTTTAACAATAATAACGCTTTTAATTCTTGTTTTATTAGCCATGTTGATAAATTTCGTTGCCACATTTAAGTTTTCTCAAATCGATTATAGTGGGACAAAACTTGATCTTAAGATTCGAAAGAACTTAAAGGAAATCCAGATTTTCACTGGCGGACTAATGCATGGTTTGAAAAACCAGTTATTAACTGAAAATGTATTGCTAAATAATCTCATCATACATTTAGAAAATCCTGAAGAAAGGAGAAATGCATTAGTCTTAGCCAAGTCTCTTAAAATCGAGCATCAAGCAACTTTACATAAAATTAATCTTATCTTCCAATCCTTCAAAGATATCAAGACACATCTTGTACTAGATGATTTAGGTCAACTCATGAGCAATATAGAAGAGGTCGCGAGACATAAATATCCTGACACTCTTCTTTTATTTACTGGTGTAGATGGAAAGATTCTTATGGACCGGGCTTTAATGATTGAAGCAATCATGAATCTGATAGACAATGCTGTTGAAGCTATAGGTACAAAACCGGATGGCTATATATGTGTTGATACGAATTCCTCAAGTAAACACTATATCATTAATGTGATCGACAATGGACAGGGCATCCCTGCGAAAATGCAAAAAAAGATATTCCTGCCTTTTACGACTGACAAAAACATGCAGCATAATTGGGGACTCGGTTTATGTTACACGAGACAGGTCATAAAGAAGCACTTTGGAGATATCCGCTTCGAGTCAGATAAGGAGAAAGGAACAGCATTCATCATCTCCATCCCAAAATTATTTAGGTAAAAAGAAAGGTAATCGATGATTAGAGTTATCATTGCAGAAGATATTTATTCATTACGTAATGAAATTGTCCGTGCAATCGAATGTTCGGGCTTCATCTCTGTGGTGGGAGAGTCGTCTTCTGGTTCGGGAATCGTAAAAATTGCGGAACATACTGAATTTGACGTTGCATTGCTTGATGTGGAGATGGAAAAACCAAATTCAGGCATTGAAGCAGCGAAATATATTTTAAAAATTAAACCAGCAGTCAAGATTGTTTTCCTTACATTTCACGATGCTGATGAAGTGATATTCTCAGCTTTTGATGCCGGTGCAGTAGATTATGTCATCAAAGATAGTGACTTTTCAAAAATCATACATCATATCAATCAGGTATACCAAAACAAAGAAGTGATTGATTGGAAGATACAGAAAAAAATCAGGAAAGAATTCCTCCGGCTTCGTAAGTCAGAAACAAACCTGATCTTTTTTATCAGGAACCTATCCGTATTGACACCCGCTGAAAAAGTAATCCTGTCATTATTGGTCGAAGATTTAAGTATAAGAGATATCGCTGCTAAGAGATGTGTGGAAATCACAACCATAAAAACGCAGATATCACATATTCTTGCGAAACTACATATCAAGCGTACGAAAGATATCGTCAGACAGATTAAAGAGATGAAATTAGAGGATCTATTATATTCTCAACAAGCAGAATGCTAAAAGGTTTATTTTATTAAGCTGAAAGTATGATGAAAAATCATACTATGCAGTTTCCTAATACAGACCCAAACTATAGGCATGAATAAAGAATCAATCAAATCGAGAATTGAGAGCCAAATAAATTTGTTTGACTCAAGACTACGATTTGTCACTCGTTTATGGGCTGATATCAGTATCGATAATGATTTTGGGGGATATCTTACGTGTCGCAATAGAGATTTTTCTCTCTCGGGGACAGAAAAAGGAGCCTGGGGACAAGGGAGGCAAATTTTTACTTTCGCGACTATGGCAGAGTACGATCCACAGAATAGACAATTTTGGCTTGATTGCTCAAAGAAAGGAGTTGAATTTGTAGTCAACCATATGTTGACAACAGATGGCCGTGTAAATTATCTGGTAAATAGGGATGGAACACAGATTCTTGAAGGACCAATCTCCATTTTTTCTGATGCTTTCGTTATCAGTGGAATCTCTGAATATATCCGTATCTCTCATCAAAACGATCTTCTTCCACTTCTAGAAAAAATGTTCCTTATCTATCTGAACAATGTGTTGAATCCGGAATTCCCTTTTATTGCTCCAAATGCATACCAAAAGGGTGTTCTGTATCATTCAGTTTTCATGATCGCTGTGAACACAGCTTACATTGTGCAAAAACTATTGGGAAAAGAAAAGACCGATTCATTTATCTCCAATTGTTTGAATAGAATTTTTTCTACAATGTTTAATACAGATACAGGAAGTGTGTTTGAAAAGAAAAACTTTGACGGTTCCTTGGTTGATACCGAGGATCGTCAATTAATTAATGTTGGTCATGTCTTTGAGAGCATGTGGTTTTGCTATGATATTGCCTTATCAAGGCATGACTCTGCTATGATTAACAAAATCATTTCTATCACAGAGTCCACTTATTCGCTTGGTGTTAAGTCAGGAATCCTAGATTTTTCCTACGACGCAAGTAATATCCTAACCAAAACCACTACATGGAAGTACGAGATTTCCTTTGATCATAACGACCGAATATCTTGGGCATTTGCAGAAGCGATGGTGCTTTTTGCAAAGCTCTATCAGTACACAAATAAGGTCATCTGGTTTGAAAGAATGGAAATTTTGTCAGACTATGTGGAACAGTTTTTCTGGGATAAACAGTATGGTGATTGGTACCATGCACTTAATGGTGATGGATCGATAAAAATTGATATGAAGGGTTCTACTGTGAAGAACGCTTATCACATTCCACGTGCATACATGCAACTGATTGAAAGTTTAAAAGGAATACTAAGAGGTTTTGATAATGCAGAAAAAAGGTAAGATTGAAGCTTTTGTTGATAAATTGCCCAAATGGGTTCTACTTTGTAATTCAATACTTTTATTTGTAATTCTCTGGAAAATAATCTCCGTGACAGAGCGAGGAAGAATTGTATTTGCTTCTCCTGATTTGATTGTTGAAACAATGTTTAACGAATTGAAAAAACCAAGTATGTGGAGGCATATTGGGTTTAGTCTTTTTCGTGTGGTCAGTGGTTACCTTCTTGCATTCATTTCTGCCATTCCAATCGCTTTTCTAATGGGATGGTATAAATCAATTCGTTCAATTTTTGAACCTTGGGTACAATTCATTCGGAGTATACCCCCCATTGCGTACCTGCCTTTGGTCATTGTAGCGGTAGGAGTAGGAGAGAGTTCCAAAATAACAGTAATTTTTATCGGAGCATTCTTAGTAATGCTTGTTACCATCTATCAAGGTGTTCTAAATGTTGATGAAACATTGATTAAAGCTGGAAAAGTTTTGGGAGCTAGTGATCGAGAAATATTTTTCACTATAGTGGTTCCTGCTTCACTTCCATTCATCATGACTGCACTCAGGCTCGGACTTGCTACTTCATTAACAAGCCTGGTTGCTGCTGAGATGACAGGTGCATCTGAAGGATTAGGGACGATGATACAGACGGCTGGGCAATATTTTCAGATGAAAGTTGTTCTAATGGGGGTTTTGATTATTGGGATTTTGGGTATGGTCCTAGAAAAGATCATAAAGATTATTGATAAGAAATTAACTTCTTGGCAAGAAAAAAGGGAAGTTTGATATGTCAGAGAAGGTTATCATCAAAAATCTGAAAAAAGTATATTCAGGAAGAAATGGCGACACGATTGCTTTAAATGGAATTGATCTGACAATCGGAGAAAATGAGTTTGTCAGTATTGTGGGACCATCCGGTTGTGGAAAATCCACTCTTTTAAATATTATCGCAGGATTACTAGAACCGACGGAAGGTATCGTGATCTGTGATAATAAGCCTGTTGAAGGAACCGGAGCAGACCGGGGTGTCGTATTTCAGCAATATGCCCTGTTCCCATGGTTAACCGTCAGAAAAAATATTGAGTATGGATTGAAAATTCAAAAATTACCTGATGAGAATTCTAAACGGGGATGGAGAAAATTATCAAAAAAGGAAATCTTGGAAATTTGTAATCGATATATTTCTATGGTTCAATTAGAGGAATTTGCAAATTCTTATCCAAAAGAATTGTCAGGCGGGATGAAACAACGTGTTGCTTTAGCAAGAGCATATGCTGTAAATCCAAAAATTTTATTACTTGACGAACCTTTTGGAGCTCTTGATGCCCAGACACGCACACAATTGCAACAAGACCTTCTCGAGACTTGGGAACGGGAAGCTAAAACTTGTCTTTTTATTACGCATGATATTGAAGAGGCAATAATTTTAGGGAATCGTGTTGTGATCATGAGTGCGAGGCCGGGAAGAATCAAGGAAATTGTTAAAGTTGATATTCCATATCCTCGAGATCAGAAAACAAAGATTAGTAAAGAGTTTATCGATATCAAAAATTATGTTTGGTCTCAAGTATACGAAGAATATTTGAGTTTTCGAAAATGAGTCCAATCTATTTATTCCTTATACTCCGTGAACATGAAGTGGAGGAAGAATCATTGGATTAAGGAATAAAACATATCAGTTATGTGCATATCAATTTAATTGATATTAATAAAACTAGGAGGAGTATCATCATGAAAAAAATTGGAATGATCATGGTACTGGTAATTGCATTAAGTATTTCTCTTTATGCAGGGGGAGCATCCGAAACCGATTCGTCCGGGAAAACAGAACTAGTGAAACTCAGATTGGGATATATGCCCAATCTCATTAGCGCATCCTTGGGTGCGATAGGAATTGAAGAGGGATATTTCGAAGAATATGGTCTTGATGTAGAACTGATTAAGTTTACTTCGGGTCCTCCTGAATTCGCAGCGATGGCGGCAGGAGATTTAGATGCAGCAATAATTGGCCATGGTGCACACCTTCTGGCGATTCAAGGGCAGGCTGAGATTTTCTATTTTGAATGTCTGGGAAACTCAGACAAGATAATGGCCTTGACAAGCTCCGGTATTGCATCAGCCAGAGATCTGAAGGGTAAAACCATAGCAGCCGTAAGAGGCACTTCAAGCGAAGCATTGTTGAATCTTACATTAGCCGAAGCTGGCTTAACTGAAAAAGATGTGAAAATTGTAAGTATGGATCAAAATGGAGCTGCCTCAGCATTAATTGCACGACAAGTTGACGCTGCAGCTTTATGGTCTCCTCTTACAGTGACGGTATCTAACGAACTCGGGGACAGTGTGATCGTGGTTTCTTCTATCGGGGATTTTGCTGATAGAGCACCTTCTCCAGGCAGCTGGATAATTTCTGAAAAGACAATTAAGACAAAGCCCGAAATTGTCAAACGGTTAACCAAAGCATTGTTTAAAGCAAGTGATTTCCGTGCCGCTAATATTGAAAAAGCCGCAGAATATGTAGCAAAACTTATCGGAACGGAAACATCACAGACATTACAGGAAGTTCAGACTGCCAGATGGTTCACTGCAAAGGAAATTTATGATTTTACGAAGTCTGGTCAGTTGGACACATGGTATGAAGCTGAGCAGCAGATGTTCATAGATTCTGGTAAGTTAGATGCAAAAGTACCAAATGAAACATATTTTGCTAAACAATTTATGTTAGAAAGTTATGAAGAAATGCAGAACGAGAAATAGTTAAAAATAGCCAGCTGGAATGGATTCATTTCAGCTGGCTGACTCTTTATTGAATCACTTTCACTCACCCAAACGAAATATTTTCAGTCAAATATTCATCAGATGATAAAAGTAAATGACTTGCTACTACAACCCAACCACATGACCGGAAGAAAGCTTACCAGTGAGTACTACACTAGAGATCTTTGCCATTCCACTTAAAGACTGTGGATGAAGATGATCATTAAAGTAATAAAGAATCAGTTTGATGAGACTTACACGATCATCGGAACGCAATTGCCTACCGCAAACTGATCTTGGTTGAAGTATTCGTAGATCAAGCTCTAGCTCAATTCGCACCTTCTTAGGCAAATCGAGCAACCGAGGGGTGTGGATTTAATATCAAAAAAACAACCCTCACCATGTCTTGCATGATAAGGGTTGTTCTCAGTTGCGGCAGACTGGACTTGAACCAGCACAAGCTCTCGCCCACTAGCACCTCAAGCTAGCGTGTCTACCAAATTCCACCACTGCC
>JAAYIT010000009.1 GCA_012523295.1 Porphyromonadaceae bacterium
ACAGCTCATAATTGATTGGCAGCAACTCCTGCCTGCCAATAGCAAAGCAAACGGTCTATAAATCTCAATGAAATTTATAGACCGCTATTTTTTGTGCTTTGAAAGACGGCGGATTTGGGATGCTTACTTTTCTTTGAAATGAATGTTGATAAAAAAATCCTTTACATCGCTAAATGCAAAGGATTTTTATTTAATTTCTTTTTGATAAATGTTCCGACAGCTGAGAGTTGCTGAATTAATTTTTCTTTTACATAACCCTTCATAAAGTCTCCTTTGTAGGAGATTTAGGGACTTTACATACCAAAGCTGTGCACTCCGATCTGATCCATGAAGAAGCTGAAAATTCCAACCAATAAAATACCTGCAGTACACATAAATAAACTTGCACGGTTGTAAATCTCAGTCTGTATAGTCGGTATCGGATTATCGCTGCTGTCAATAAACATAGCTTTCACAACACGCAGATAGTAGTAAAGCGAGATAATTGTATTCACCACAGCAATCAAAACTAACAGATAAAATCCTTGTTCGGCTGCTGCTGCAAAAATAAAGAACTTACTGAAAAATCCTGCAAATGGAGGAATTCCACCTAACGAGAACATAGCAAGCATCATTACAAAACTTAGCTTTGGGTTGGTACTGTAAAGTCCGTTATAATCACGGATATTCAGTTTTCCTGTATGGTTCTCAATGGAAACAATAACACCAAATGCAGCTAAATTTGAAAATACATACACGAAAATGTAGTACACCAAAGTTGTCATTCCAAACGCAGTCCCACTCATAATTGCAAGCGCGATATAACCGGCTTGCGAAATAGAAGAAAACGCGAGGAATCTCTTCAAGTTTTGTTGACGAATGGCGAAAATGTTTGCAATAGTTATGGTAGCAATAATCAATCCGTAAAGAATTCCCTGCCATTGAACTATTAAATTTCCAAATACCTTATAAAGTAAAGTCATCAGAACAAACACTGCTGCACCTTTTGAAACTACTGAAAGGTAAGAAGTTACGTTAGTCGGAGCACCTTCGTACACGTCTGCTGCCCATAAATGGAACGGTACGAAAGAGATTTTGAAGAATAAGCCGGCAAGGAAAAATACAAACGCCATTATTTGTAAAGCATTTGCCGATATCATGGAAGGCATATCTTCAAAGTACAATGTGCCGACAGTTCCGTAAAGGTACGATATCCCGAAAAGCATAATTCCGGAAGAGAAAGCTGCCAATAAAATATATTTAGCTCCTGCTTCATCTGACTTTTGACTGTATTTTTCTAAAGCGGCAAGCGTTGCTAATGGAATTGATGCTAACTCCAATCCGATAAAGAACAGTAAGAAATGACCGCTTGAAACCATAAAATACATTCCTAACAACGTAATCAAAGTAAGGAAGTAAAATTCTCCTCGTTTATTGCTTTGGAGCTTGCCGTCGAATACTTCTTTGGCTTGTAAGAATACAATCAACGTCGCAATGTTCAGTACACTTTTCAGCACAGAAAGCATTGGATTATACGCGAACATTCCACCAAATGAAGTGCCGGCTTCGTAAGGGAATAAATTTAAAACCGTATGCACAGCAAAAATCGCGATTGCCACAGGTTGAAAATACTTCATCCCTTTTTTCCCGGCAATCAAATCAAACAAAAGCAGAAATAAAATTACCGCCAAAAGCGATACTTCACTGCGCATGAATAAAAAATTATCTAAATAGTTCATATTAAAAAGCCCCTAACCCCTAAAGGGGGATTTTGGTGGGGATGTTTAATTTTTTGTTATAAAGAGAAATTATTTTGTTTATGAATATACTTTCAATATTTATAATGAGAAATTGTGCAGCATTTCTACTACTAAGTTCCCCTTTAGGGGGTAGGGGTATTTATCTGCGCCATCACATTCCCCAAACTCTCGCTCAGCATATCCGACAATCCGAGCGGGAAAGAGCCGATATACACAATTCCTGCAATTAGGGTAATCACGGCCACTCTTTCAAACCAAACACTGTCTGTAATTTTTTCGTGTTCAGGGTCTTGCATTGGTCCGTAAAGGAATTTGCCAACCATTCTCAATATGTAAACCGCAGTGGATACGATAGCTGTTATCGAAGCGATTGTCAAAATTCTTCTGAATAAATCACCATTTTCAAATGCACCGACAAAAATCGTCATTTCCGCGGCAAATCCGCTCAATCCCGGAAGTCCAAGCGAAGCCAACCCGCCAATTACAAATGCGACTCCGAGGAATGGAATTACTTTCATTAATCCACCCATTTCGGTAATCATACGTGTATGCGTGCGTTCGTAAATCATTCCGATTAACGCAAAGAAAAGAGCTGTCATCAAACCATGAGAAAGCATTTGAAGAACTGCACCGGTCATTGCTGTTTGCGTTAGCATTAAAATTGCAAAAAGTACAAGATTACAGTGACTAACTGAAGAATAAGCATTGATATATTTCAAATCTCGTTGATGGATAGCTGCCAACGCTCCGTAAACGACTCCTATGGCCGTCAATACCAAAAATATTGGTGCTAATACTTTTGCCGCTTCCGGCATCAAATAGATTGAAACACGGAAACAACCGTAACCGCCTAACTTCATCAAAACACCTGCGTGAAGCATTGAGACTGCAGTCGGAGCTGAAGCGTGACCATCCGGTGACCAAGTGTGGAATGGGAAAAGTGCTCCCAACACACCAAAACCAAAAAATGTAAGCGTAAAGAAAAGGTATTGGTCTTTTATAGGAATGTGTGTATTTACAATATCTAAGATATTCATGCTTGTTGCGCCGGATGTGAAATAAATTCCTAATATCCCGACTAATAAAAATGCGGACGCGCCCATAAGCATCAGGGTCAATTTCATGGCGGAATATTCTTTTTTTCCACTTCCCCAAATTCCAATTAGCAAATACATTGGGATAAGAGCTACTTCGTAGAACATAAACATGGTGAATAAATCGGTAGTGATAAAGAAACCGAAAACACCGGTTGAGAGAAGACAAAACCACAAGAAAAATTCTTTCGTAAGCGGTGCTATTTTCCACGAAGTGAAAGTTCCTGTAATAACGATAATTGCGGACAAGGCTAACATGGCTACCGAAACACTGTCAACGCCGAGTGAAAAACCAATATTAAGTGGTTTATACCACATCCATGTAGATGTGAAAAGCATAGGTTCGGTTGCACCCGCATTTCGCTGCAAGATGTAAGACACGGTTAAATAAGCAGAAGCAGCAACCAAAGCCGCGCTTCCGGCAACCATGATTGTCAGAATCTGCTTCCGATCTTTTGCCAAAAACAGCAAAAGTGTCATTAAAACAGGTATCAGAACGAAAATTAATAGAAAGTTCATAATCAATCAGCCCCCTAACCCCCTAAAGGGGGGACTTCGAGAGCAAAGTTATTTGTTGTTATTTTATTATCAATTTTAATATAGCTCAATTATTTGCTGTTTTTAGCTCAAAAAATGCTGATTTCGAGCTGTATCTTGCTGTTAAATGTGCCTTGTTTTTTTTTACATCCAAACTGTGGCTTATAGCCACATGTTGGATTGATGCAGTATCCTATCCATTTATCACGCAGCATGTGGTTGATAACCACAGTTTGCAAAAGCCCAAAACATCATCAACACCCCACCAACATTTTCCCTTCAGGGGGTAGGTGCAGGGATTTAGAGGCTTTAAAAATACGTATTCACTGCAAATTCATATTGGTCAATAAATATTTTCTTTATAGCCGAAATATTATTTTGCTCATAAAACAAGAGCATTGCCTTTTTGTAATCTATCGCATCCACCGTTCTAAAGGAAAGTGGGCAATACTTTTTACTCATCAAAACAGCATTACTTACAATTCTCGCGGTTCGCTTGTTTCCATCAGCAAAAGGTTGAATATACGAAATGAGAATCAATGAAATCAACGCTTTTTCAAACACATTTTCTCGCTCATTTACTAATTCACACGTGTTTTGAAGTGCTTCTAAAATTTGAAACTCATTATCTAACGGTAAATAATTTGTTCCGGTAATTCCGACTCGTCTTTTACGAAGATTTCTTTCAACATCTAATTCTTTTGTTAAAATTGCATGGATATCCTCGATTTTTGAAACAGTAAGTGGGGAAAGGTAATCCGGATTTTCTAAAATAAAATCAATAGCTTCTTTGTGATTTAGAAGCATTACAGCCTCTTCTTTCGATTTCCCGGCAGCCGTTTCTTTTTCTTTCAGCAGTATCTCTGTTTCTAAAAGCGAATAGGTATTTCCCTCAATTTGAGACGATTTCCAACTCAAATCAATCGATAATCGCTCAAATTCTTTTCGGAATTCACTTTCTGATAAATGTGCAATATGTTCTTCAAAAACAGATTGTAAAGTCATCAGTTTTTCAAATTCGATTTCTGTGAAAATCGAACGGATAGACAATAATTCGCTAATTATTGAATGTTCGAAAAGTGTTTTAATCTCACGTTCGTCTATCTCTTTTTCAAAATAATTATCAATGTCAATAGGTTTTATTATATTGTAAGCAGGTGAAATTAAGTACTTTGTAGCTCTGCCTTGCCCCTCAATAACAATGTGATTTTCCAAAACCAATCTTGCCAATATTCGCTTAATAGAAGCGTAACTGACATCAATCTCAATGTCGTCAAAAATCTCTTTAGAAGAACATGCACCACGCTGTTCAAGTAAATCAATTATTTTTTGTTCTGTCTTGTTTATCATTTGTAGCTCAATTTATTTGTAATTAAAGCTCAAAAATAGTGTAGTTTGAGCCACAACTGATATTTCTTTGAGCTACATTGTATTTTAAAAATAAAAACAAACAAAAATTAACAAACAGATGCTTTGTAAATAATTGTCTCAACCTCACAATTTTCAACATCTACTCTAATAAGTTCCCTGCAGGGAATTAAAGGCAATTCCATTAAGTTAAAGTGTAATATTCTGAGTATTAATTTAATAAAATTGAATACGGAGATACTGAGTTTTTTATTATTTATTATCAAACACTTAATTCTTAACTTAATGAAATTTGGATTTAATTGGCCAAAATCGCAATCAACGTTATCAACAAAATTCCCGCTAAAAATACCCAAGCGTACCACTGCATACTTCCGGATTGGAATCGCTTGGTTTTTTCTGATGACCAGCCTGTAACCCAAGCCATTCCGTTCATTGCTCCATCTACCACATGACGATCAAACCAAGCGAACGGACGGGAAATACCGTTGAAAATTATCTTTTTGGTGATAAACATGTACACCTCGTCGATGTAGAATTTGTTGTAAGAAGCTTTGTACAATCCCTGCATCTTTGCCGCCAATTCTGCCGGACGCTTGCTGTCTTTTTTGTAAAGCAGTGTAGCCAACGCAATTCCGATAACCGCTACAATCACGCTGATAACGGCAATTTTCCAATCCAAGTGAATATCGTAAACCGTACGGTCAGGCGTAACAAATTTCCCGAAGGGGATAAATCCGCCCACGATAGTGATGAAAGCTAAGAACATCAGCGGGAAAGACATGGAAAGCGGGCTTTCGTGCGGTTTATGATTGCCTTGCACCACGTAATCTTTTCCCCAGAAAATATTATAATAAAGGCGGAACATATAAAACGCCGTGATACCGGCTGTGATAGTCATCCAAACACCCATGCCGGTACTGAAACCATACGCGGCGGTCATGATTTCGTCCTTGCTCACAAAACCGGAGAACGGCGGAATGCCCGCGATAGCCAAACAAGCAATCAGGAACGTGATGTGCGTAATCGGCATGTATTTCCGAAGTCCGCCCATGTCTTTCATGTCGTTGCTGTGCACGGCGTGGATAATGGAACCAGCGCCCAAGAACAGTAGCGCTTTGAACATGGCGTGCGTGAACAGGTGGAACATGGACGACATGTAACCCAATCCGCCGTGCTCACTGTGATTGAGCGTCATGCTTGTGCTCACGCCGAGCGCCACCATCATAAAACCGATTTGAGAAATAGTAGAAAATGCGAGCACACGTTTGATATCGGTCTGCGTAATGGCAATAACCGCGGCAAACATAGCCGTGAATGCACCCACGTAGCCAATTCCGTGCAACACTTCGGGTGTAAATCCGATGTAAATCGGGAAAAGTCGTGCCACCAAATAAACTCCTGCAACAACCATGGTGGCTGCGTGTATAAGTGCTGAAACCGGTGTCGGACCTTCCATGGCATCCGGCAACCACACTTGCAGCGGGAACATAGCCGATTTTCCGGCACCACCAATAAAAATGAGTGCCATTGCCCAAACCAACGCGCTAGCGCCCATAAAAGTTGAACCTAAAGCAGTGCTGAAAATACTTTCATCGCCACCCATTAAAATTCCGAAATCAAATGTTTGCGTGGAGAAAGAAAGGACTAAAATCCCGATCAGGAAGAAGAAGTCTGCAAAACGGGTAACGATAAATGCTTTTTTTGCAGCTGCAACCGCTGAAGGTTTTGTATAGTAAAATCCGATTAGCAAATAGGACGAAACTCCCACTAATTCCCAGAATATATACATTTGGAAAATGTTGGTTGCCAGCACCAATCCAAGCATGGAGAATGTAAATAATGAAAGGAAAGCGTAGTAACGCTGAAATCCTTTTTCACCTTTCATATAGCCCATGCTGTAGATATGCACCATTAGCGAAACGGTAGAAATCACCACCAGCATCATCACAGAAATCGGGTCTATCAGTACGCCCAGGTCGATATGCAGATTTTCACCTACATTGAGCCAAGTGAAATTATAAGGGACCAGCGTTTCCCAGACTCCGTTGACTTTATGTCCGGTAAAAAATTGGTATGCTGTGAAATAAGACAGTGCTGTTACCAATCCCAACGTTATTGTCCCAACCAATCCGGCAGTACATGGTTTCAGCTTCACTCCCAAAAGTCCCACTGCCAGAAATGACAGCAAAGGAAGTAGTAATATTAAAATGGTGTATTCCATAATTGATAGACCTGCCCCCTACCCCCCTGAAGGGGAAATAATAGAGCGTTAGTCAATTTTATTTATTACAATAAATTTATTATTCTTAAAAAAACGGGTTACAATTAACCCACAAAAATTCAATCAACCCCACCAATATTTCCCCTTTAGGGGGTAGGGGCAACTTATTCTTTCATCTTCTGTATATTATCCACTTCAGTATTTCCAAACTTCCGATATACATTGATAATAATTGCAATGGCAACTGCGGTTTCACATGCTGCAATGGCAATCACAAACAAAGCATAGAAAAGTCCCTCCATTTGCTCCGGAAACAGATAGCGATTGAAAACGGCGAAGTTGATATCCACTGCATTCAGAATCAGTTCTACCGAAATAAGCATTAAAATCAGATTTTTACGTGTAAAAAAACCGTAAATTCCTGCAAAAAACATGATTAAGCTGACCAATAAATAAGGCAGCATAGGGACATGTGATCCGGTTGTATTTATTAATAATTCTCCCATAATGTGTTATTTGTCTGAATCACTGTCGGTTTCACCCGCAGATGTTTCTTTTCTAGCAATTAAAATAGCTCCGATGATACAAGCCAACAGCAATAAACTTATCACTTCAAACGGCAGTAAATATTGATATTTTTCAGTGCCCATCATCGCAGTTCCAATTTCCTGCATCTTCATTTCTCCGCTTTGGACGTAGTTGTACACGCGAGTTACGTTTTTCACGATTATATATCCGGTCAGCAATAAACCTCCTACTGCAAGCAGTACAGAAGAGCGGACTTTCCAACTCATCTTGGTGCTAAACTCATCGCCGGGTTTGTGTGTAAGGAATATAGCCATGATAAACAATATCATGATACCACCTGCATAAACGGTTACCTGCACCGCGAAGAGGTAGTGGTAATTGAGCATTAAAAATAATCCGGCTGTGGCTAAAAGCACGAAAAGCAGGAAGGTAGCCGAGCGGATTACCTTTTTACTCGTGACAGCTAATACCGAAAATACGGCTATTACCAATGCTAAAATGTAGAATATAATTGTTGTCATATCAGCCCCCTAACCCCCTAAAGGGGGGATTTGTGGTTATATCAAATAATGTTGTTTAATGTGTTGATTAGGAAACTTTTTTATCATCAATTCCCTGTTGTGTCTCTTGTTTTTTTGGTGGACTAATCGTTGCGCCTTTTTCCCCCTTTAGGGGGGTAGGGGGCAGGTTTTTCTTCTTCTCCCTCAGCTTACTTCCCGGTTTATTGAGTGTGTGAACCAGTTTACTTCTGTCAAACATGGCGCCTTCAAAGTCATTGTTGAAGAAAATAGCATCAGACGGGCACGTGATGACACAGATATTGCAGAATGTACACATCCCATAATCCCAAATGTGTTTATCTAACACACGTTTTTTCCTTCCCTCTTCGTTTTCTACCATGTTGGAGGTAACGGTAATGGTGCCGTTCGGGCAGTTGATCATACAGATACCGCAGGCAGTACAAGCATGTTCATTGTTTTCGTCGTGCGGCATATAAAGTTCTGAACGCCAGCGGTCAGATATTTGCAATGTGTCCCGGTTTTCGGGATATTGCATGGTGACTTTTTTACGCCAAAGCTCCCTCCATGTCACACGTAGCCCACCGATCAGCGAACCTAAAGCAGTGAAAATTCCGGAAAAATATTTGAAAAAAGGATTCATGTTGTTAAACTTATTGCCTCCTAAATCACCGTCATTTGACGGAGGACTTTCGGAGCTTATATTATTTTTATCATTTAATCATTAGAATAACAGACTTATTAAAAGTCACTTTTTGAGTTCTATGTACAGATTTATGGCCTAAATATCGGGAACAAATCCTCCAATGTCCAACCTAACAATACCACAACCACCATTACAATGATATTTACCAAGTTGATCGGCAGTAAATATTTCCACTCTAAATTCAGCAGCAGGTCGATACGAAGACGAGGGAACGACCAGCGTACCCAAAGGCTGAAGAATATCAGCACACCGGTCTTTGCGAAGAACCAGACATACGAGGGGATATACCACATCACTTGATTGAATCCATCCCAACCTTGTACCTGAATCGGCATCCATCCGCCCAAGAATACCGTTGTGGCAATAGCGGCAATGATAAACATGTTAAGGTATTCTGCAAGATAGAAAAATCCAAACTGCAATCCCGAATATTCGGTGTGATAACCGGCAGTAAGCTCGCCTTCAGCTTCGGGAAGGTCGAAAGGACCGCGATTAGTTTCGGCATGTCCTGAAATCAGATAAATTACAAACGCGATCATAGCAGGAATATGTCCGTTGAAAACATTCCACGCATAGCGCTGGCTTTCAACTATTTCAGAGACCTGCATTGTGCCTGAAAGCACTACGACTGTCATTAAAGCAAAACCGGCAGAAAGTTCGTAGCTTATAAACTGTGCTCCACTTCGCATGGCTCCAATCATCGAATATTTATTATTGCTCGACCACCCGGCAAGTAAAACTCCGATAATTCCAATAGAAGATACCGCCAGAATATATACAATCCCAATGTTAAAATCGACTGCTTGTAGCCCTTGCCCGAAAGGAATAATTCCGAAAGTAAGCACGGAAGAGACAATTACAAAAAACGGAGCCGCGTAAAACAGGACTTTGTCCACTTTGTTGATATGGATAATTTCTTTAATCAATATTTTTATTAAGTCAGCGACACTTTGTATCCACCCGTATTTTCCCAGACGGTTAGGTCCTAAGCGGGATTGGAAGAACGCCGTGATTTTACGCTCGATATAAATCAACGCCAAAGCGATAATGGCATACGCTGCCAGTACTGCGATCAGCACTAATGCACCTTCTATCACTGTAGCCCAAAACGGCGTCAGATTACTTCTAAAAAAAGTGTGCAGATTAGAAATAAGTCCTGTCAGCTCTAATGGTTGTTTCATATACTTTATTTTCGATTTTAGAAATACGATTTTCGATTGTAAAAACGATTTCTATATATATGCTAAATTAAATAGTTCTGAGTTTTGAGTTTTGAGTCTGCATGTGTTCATCGGTCTTCAGTCAACCTTCATCAGGATTTTTAAGACTATAAACTGCAAACTATTAGCTATAAACTAAATTTACCTGTCAATATCCGGAATCACATAGTCCATGGATCCACCGATACCGATAAAGTCTGTCAAAAGTTCGTCTTTGCAAATCAACGGCATTACGGAAACGGCTGCCAATGAAGGCGAACGGAATTTCACCCGATAGGGAAATTTATCTCCTTTGCTTTCAATAAACACGGCAAATTCACCTTTCCCGGCCTCTACGCTCTGGTAATACTGACCTTCCGGCAAGCGGATAATCGGTTTTACTTTGGCTAAAATTTCTCCTTCGGGAATATCATCGATTAGTTGCTCGATGATATGCAAAGATTGCTCTATTTCATCCAACCGGTTCATGTAGCGGGCGTAACTGTCGCCTTCCGTGCGGATAACTTCCTTAAATTCAACTTTTTCATAAAGCGAATAAGGCTTGTGAATACGCACATCGCAGGAGAATCCGGAACCACGTCCGGCAGGACCTGTAACGGCGTAAGTGATAGCATCTTCACGGCTCATATTTCCTACATTGACCATACGATTAAGAGCAATCGGATTGTGTGAGAAGAAATCATCATATTCAACCAATTTTTCACGCATATAGGGGATAAATGCTTTCACATCTTTCTGAAAATCAGGATAAATATCGAACATTACACCACCAACTACATTTTGATTGATAATCAATCGTCCGCCGCAAGTTTTATCAAAAATATCCAACACATGTTCACGTTCGCGTACACCATATACGAATGCCGTAGTTGCTCCAAGGTCGTTGCAATGTGCAGCCCAAGCGAGAAGGTGTGAACTAATCCTATTTAGCTCATCCATAATGACACGAATGTACTCTGCTCGCATCGGCACTTCTATTTCAGCCGCTTTTTCTATACACATACATAGCGCGTGGCGATTCATTCCCGCTGAAAGATAGTCAAGACGATCCGTCAAGTGAAGAATCTGCGGATAAGTCATGGTCTCACACATTTTCTCAATTCCACGATGAATATAGCCGCTGTTTACATCAATTTTCTTTACGACTTCACCATTCAGAGCTGTGCGGAAGTGCATAACCCCGTGAGTAGAAGGGTGCTGCGGTCCTATGTTGATAATGTAGTCATCTTCATCAAAAATATTTGCAACACTTTCCACTAAATTTCCGTTTTCATCCTCCATTATTCGAGGTGCAAGATCGGTGATTTCTTTATTGGCAATAGTGATTGGGTTCAAAGTCGGGTCAGCATCGTAATCTTTACACAGCGGATATCCATTCCAGTCGCCATCCAGCAAGAACCGACGCATATCGGGATTGTTGATAAAACGGATGCCTAACATGGCATATACTTCCCGCTCGTTCAGATGAGCAGCTTCATACATATCCGTGATAGAGTAGAGCAAAGGATTTTCGCGGTCTTCGGTAGCTGTGATTACCGCAATTTCTTGGCTCATATCCTTAGATGAGGAAAACAGGTAAATTACACCTAACTTGTCTTCCCAGTCCATTCCGATTAGGCTTATTAAATAGTCAAAAGGAAGGTCTTTATTTTCATAAAGCGCTTTGACTAAAGGATGTAGCTGTTTCGGCTCAACTGTAACGGTAAGTTTTTGCTTCTCTTCAATCAGAGCTTCGGGAACAGCATTTAATATTATGTCTTGAATATTGCTCATTTGGAGTAATGTTTATTTACTAAACAATATTAAATAATAAAATCTCTTTTATAAACACCAAGACGTTAAAAAGTCATTTAAGGTTTCATTTAGAATAGCTAAACGTTGATCAACTTTTTAACTTTATCTTAATGGATTAAATTTTGAAAAATAAGTTTTTTTAGAATAATTCTCTCAATTGAAATTGTCAATTGTTAAATTTTAAATCTATTTGTTGAACTCATTTTCTACTTTAACAGTTTCACCTGTTTTTGGATTGATTAATGTATCCGGATTATAAGGTCTTACAATTCGTTTGTTTCCAAAGAATTTTTCCACTTTTACTTTACGTTGCAACTGCAAAAGACCATAGAATAAGCTTTCAGGCCGAGGCGGACAACCAGGAATATATACATCAACGGGAATAATTTTGTCTGCTCCGTTTATTACGTGGTATGAATTAACAAAAGGACCACCTGAAATAGCACAAGCGCCCATTGCGACAACGTATTTTGGCTCTGCCATCTGGTCATAAACTCGACGGAGCAGCGGGCCCATTTTATGAACAATAGTGCCGGCCACTACCATCAAATCGGCTTGGCGCGGACTGTTACGTACCACCTCCATACCGAAACGTGCCAGGTCATAATGGGCGGCAGCAGCTGCCATAAATTCAATTCCGCAGCAACTTGTGGCAAAAGCCAAAGGCCAAAGCGAATTCGCACGGCCCCAATTGATCATTTGATCTAATTTGCCCACAACTACGTTTGTTCCGGTGGCATTTAGTTCATCTATATAGGCTTGCAGAGTTTCATTATCTTTGAAATCATCACTCGGCAACGCTTTGATTTTTACTTTATTTACGTCCATTTCAAAATACCTTTCCTCCAGGCGTAGGCAAGACCTAACCCCAGAATTACAATGAAAATAAGGATACTAACCAATCCGGTCATTCCCATTTGGCGTACCACAGTTGACCATGGAAACAGAAATATCGTCTCCACGTCAAACATTAAAAACAGAATGGCATACAGATAATAACCCACACGAAATTGCATCCAAGATGTGCCGTGTGTAGGGAGACCGCATTCGTACGGTTCACCTTTTTGGAAGTTGATTGATTTAGGGGAGAGTAGCAAGGCAGCACCCAGACCGAGTACAACCAATGTTAATCCCGCAAGCAGGACCACTACAAAGAGTGATGTGTTATCCATGAAAATACAGTTAATAGTTTAACGAATAAATTCTCTCTTACAAAAAAACTCTTTTCAATCGAAATGATATTTTATTCAAGAAAAAGAGTTAATTTTAAATAATGTCTATTGAAAAACGGTGCAAATATAGATAATAATTTTTGTATTTTCTATCATTTTAAGTCAAAAAATGTTATTTTTGTAAAGTGGAGTTTACAAAATATAATAAAACGTTGATAATTAGACAATTAGAGATGCGTTAAAAAAGATGGGGTATTTGGTGAAAAATCACCGTTTTTAGATTGCTTTATACAATAACTGTAAGATCAGCGAAAGAGCAGAAATTTCGAATTGTCTGATAGAAACGTTCAAGATATGAGAAATAAATGTTATTATAAGCCTATCTAATAAACATTTTAGCCTTTCTGTTTGCTATGCGGCTGCTCTCCCGGCAAGCTATTCGACAGTTAGTCGCTATTGAAGTGTGTAGTACAATAATTTTCTCAGTATCTTTGTTCAACTAATTGCGATTCGCAACCAGAAACTTTAATGTTAAATGTGAACAAGTTTTGATGTCTAATGCCTATTAAATGTTTCAAGCTCTTTTTAAAAAGCTGATTTTTACAAAAACAAAGGATTCACATCGAAATTTTAACTATATTTGCAAATAAATTTATCTGTTGAATAATGGAATTTACCACGATTATTAAACCTAAAAATAAACTTTTTGAAGTTGATTTTAAGGAAATCTGGCAATATCGCGATCTGCTTTCCATGTTTGTAAAACGCGATATTGTTACGCAATACAAACAAACTATTCTCGGGCCGACGTGGTTTTTCGTGCAACCGGCGCTTACCACTGTAATGTATATGGTGGTGTTCGGCGGAATTGCAAAAATCAGCACCGATGGACTCCCACAACCGCTTTTTTACTTGGCAGGCATTGTGTTATGGCAATATTTTTCCGACTGCCTGAATAAAACGTCATCCACATTTACCACCAACCAGCATATTTTCGGCAAAGTTTATTTTCCGCGCCTTATCGTTCCGCTTTCTACCGTAACATCCAATTTGGTACGCATGGGCATTCAGTTTCTGCTGTTTGTGTTGGTGTATGTTTACTTTGTGGTGAGCGGTGTAAGCGTAATTCCGAATATCTACGCGCTACTTTTCCCCTTTCTAATCGTCTTGTTGGCAGGGCTTTCGCTCGGTTTTGGCATTATCATATCGTCCATGACCACGAAATACCGCGATTTGACCATACTCTTTACGTTCGTCGTGCAACTGTGGATGTACGCCACACCCGTTATCTACCCGATGAGCACCATTACCAATCCCACACTTCGAACGCTGATGGCGCTCAATCCACTCACTTCAATTTTCGAAGCTTTCAAATACGGAATGCTCGGAGTAGGTGAGTTCAGTTGGTGGCAATTAGCCTACAGCACGGGTTTTATGCTTGTACTGTTGGGAATTGGCGTGGTGGTGTTTAATAAGGTGCAGCGGAGTTTTATGGATACTGTTTAAATGCGAATTTGAGCGAATTTGCGCGAATTAAAACGAATTTACACGAATTAGAAAATGGTAGAAATTATTTACAAAGGAGAGAGTTATCGGATCATTGGTTCGTGTATGAAGGTGCATTCGGAGTTGGGTCCCGGTTTTTTGGAGAGTGTTTATCAAGAAGCGCTGGCTATTCAATTTGAAGAAGATAGGGTTCCTTTTCAGCGAGAGGTTTTGCTGAATGTTTATTACCAAGGGAAACCGTTGAAGAAGAAATTTAAGGCTGATTTTGTTTGTTTTGACAAAATAATCGTTGAACTAAAATCAGCTTCTTATATTCATAATGACAATATTTCACAAGCCAATAACTACCTGAAATCCATCAACTTTCAACTTGGAATTTTGGTGAATTTTGGAGAGAAAAGCTTGAATTACAAGCGAATAATCAACAAACGCACGATGTGATTCGTAGAAATTCGTCTTAATTCGAAAAATTCGTAACTATGCGAACAGCAATAGAATTTAATAACATATCCAAACAATACCGCCTTGGTTTAGTTTCCACACGCACGATCAGCCATGACCTGAACCGATGGTGGAAGATGAATATCCTTGGGAAAGAAGATCCTTACCTGAAAATAGGCGAGGTAAACGACCGTGCACACAAAGGCGAAAGTGAATACGTGTGGGCACTGAAGGACATTAACTTCAAAGTGGAACAGGGCGATGTGCTGGGCATTATCGGGAAGAACGGTGCGGGAAAATCTACCCTGCTGAAAATCCTTTCCAAAGTTACCGCGCCTACTACGGGAACCATCAAAGCCCGCGGACGGATAGCGTCCTTGCTTGAAGTGGGAACCGGTTTCCACCCCGAAATGACGGGACGTGAAAATATCTTTATGAACGGAGCTATCATGGGTATGACAAAAGCTGAAATTGCCCGAAAATTGGATGAAATTGTGGATTTTGCAGGGGTGGAGCGATACATTGATACACCCGTAAAGCGGTACAGCAGCGGGATGACGGTACGACTTGGATTTGCTATAGCAGCGCACTTGGAGCCGGAAATTTTAGTGGTAGATGAAGTCCTTGCCGTGGGCGATGCCGAATTTCAGAAAAAAGCCATCGGCAAAATGCAGGACGTGAGTAAAGGAGAAGGGAGAACGGTGTTGTTTGTGAGTCATAATATGGGAGCGGTGAGGAATTTGTGTTCAAAAGGTTTGGTGTTAGAAAATGGTCAAATTATATTTCTTGGCACTACAAATGATGCCATTGATAATTATATTTATGTTAAGAAAAACAGTGATTTGTTGAAAGTTGATGCTGAAGCAAAGGTAAAAAAAAACAGACTAAAAGGTTATTCAAATGAAGTTTTTTTTAAAGAGATTTTTCTTGATAAGTCGAATGGAAATTACTGTACGAATGAGGATATTGTTTTTATATGTAAAATAAAGAGTAACAGAACAACAGAAAATGTTCGTATCAATGCTACAATTTCAAATATTGAAGATACTCCAATTGGAGGTTGGTTTGGTGATGGTGTGATAGACATTAAAGAAGGTGAGGAAAAGTTAATCAAAATATCACTTAAAAACCACAATTTATCTATTGGAACATATTTCATTAGTTTATCATTAGGAAAGGGAAACTTTATTGAAGGTATGATAGATTTTGATGTTGTAATGATGGCTGAGAAGTTTAGTGTTGTTGGATTTGACGTTAATTCAAATACAGGTTTTACAACTTGGCAAAAACAATGGGGACATATACTGTTTACAACTGAATGTGAAGTACTTGATTAATGCCTATCGTTTCCGTCATATTGCCCAATTATAATCACGCTCAATACCTTACGCAGCGTATTGAAAGCATTCTCAATCAGACTTATCAGGATTTTGAGCTGATAATTTTGGATGATTGCAGTACTGATAATAGTAAAGAAATAATTGATGCGTATAAAAGTAACCCCAAAATATCCCATTTGGTCTTTAGTGAAAAAAACACCGGCAATCCTTTTGAACAATGGTATAATGGA
Source organism: Porphyromonadaceae bacterium (assembly GCA_012523295.1). Lineage (GTDB taxonomy): Bacteria > Bacteroidota > Bacteroidia > Bacteroidales > Paludibacteraceae > UPXZ01. The sequence continues at coordinate 16,418 of JAAYIT010000009.1, forward strand.
GTGAAATTAGCCAAAGGAGAATTTGTGTGGATTGCTGAAAGTGATGATTGGGCAGAGCCGAATTTTCTTTCGGAATTGGTGACAAAAATTCAACAAGATAATAATATCGGTTTAGTTTATTGTAATAGTGTTATTGAAATAGACAATCAGTTTATCAGTGATTTTTCATCCGTAAAAAATAAAAGGTTTAACACCACACATTGGGCTAAATCCCATACAGTTAGAGGTGTGGATGAGATAAACCAATTTTTATTAAGGGATTGTACAATAAATAATGCAAGTGCAGTTTTGATTCGAAGAGAATTGCTGGAAAAGATTTTACCCATACATGAGCAATTTCGATTTTCCGGTGATTGGTTTTGCTATCTCCGCATTGCGAGTTTTATGGATATTAGCTATTTACATTGTTCGCTGAATCACTATAGAGAACATTCTGTCAACACTTCAAAACTTGCAGGTTACAACTATCTGAAAGAAGTTTTTTATATGTATGATTGGGTGCTAAAAAACAAGATTGCGCACCAAGATATTGTTTTGAAGGCCTTTGACAGATATACAAGTGATTTGTATTCTGGAGACCTGAAGTGGAATTTTATAAAAGATTTTCGTCTTTTGTTGCCAATCAACTCCCTGTTATTCAGGAGACTTACGAGAAAAAATATGAAACGCTTCATAAAAAAACACTTTCAGAAATTCGATTGAATAGGCTTTGTTTGTAACAAATTTATAAAACCAATAAAAATAACCTTGTCACCCCGCGTTTCCATATTGATGCCCGTTTACAACAACGGCGATTACGTAGCCGAAGCCATTGAAAGCATGCTTGGGCAGACTTTTGGTGATTTTGAGCTGATTGTGTTGGATGATTGCAGTACGGATCATTCCCGGGAGGTGATTGAGGATTTTTCCGATAAGCGGATTATTTACCACCGCAACGAAAAAAATCTTGGTTTGGCGAATAATCTGAATGTAGGGTTGGATATGGCACGCGGAGAGCTCATTGCGCGTATGGATGGCGATGATATTTCGCTTCCAGACCGACTGCAAGTCCAAGTCGATTTTTTGGACAACAACCCCGATATTGATTTATGTTCGTGCGGATTGGAGAAATTTGGACAAGAAACGGATGTTTGGATACGCGAAAGCGACCCCGAGCAGGTGAAAATTACGATGATGTTCTATTCGCCCGTGCTACATGCTACTTCGGTTTGGCGGAGGGCAAGTTTTGAAAAACATGATTTACGTTACCGGCAAGAAGCTTTTCCGGCTGAAGACTACGACCTGTGGGCAAGGGCGGTGTTTCATTGCCGATTGACGAATATCCCCGAAGTGCTTTACCGCTATCGCATTCACGGTATTCAGGTTACTAAAATGGATGACAGAGCTAAAGAGAAAACCTTTGAAATTGTTAACTCGTATTTATCAGCTGCACTTCCTGAGTTAAATAACATTCATAGAAAAAGATTAATTAAAAACTTTCTACAAATTGAGCAAGTTAGTCATCACAATTATAAAGATGTTAAGTCTGAATATATATCTTTTTTGAAAGTAGCCGAAAGGAATGATTTTTTTGAAAAAAAATTATTAATTAAAAACTTAAAGAGAAAATACCAAAACATGTGTTTTGCTACTCTAAAGAA
>JAAYIT010000075.1 GCA_012523295.1 Porphyromonadaceae bacterium
AAGATTTCATTTAGAAGTTAAGGGACTTTTAGAAATAAATATATTTACATTAAGTCAATATTAAATCCTTAATGAAACCTTAATTTGACTTAACTTCTTAATGGTAAAAAGTATTTTAATATACACTAGAAATTAATCTAAAATCATTTTTCACAGGAAAACCAGTAATACCTTTATTTTTATTTTCAAAACCCCTTGAATGTTTTTTAAAAGGGATTTCGAAAAATCTATTGGGGTTAGATGTGAAAAGTTGTCAAGTCTTTTGCACTTCTATATTGAACTTAGACCCGTAAAAACTATTCCTAAAGAGCTGATCTTGATTTTTTTCAATACTGTTTCTGTCAACAATCAGGTTAAAGCTATAAACCACAATAAAAAAGATTAAAATGTTCTATCTTTGTATAAACGATATCTAAAAATCGTAATTAGCCTATTATCATGAAAAAAAACAAAATACTACTTTTCTTAATTGCAGTTCAATCATTATGTATGTTAAATTTGTTTGCGCAAGCTCCATCGAAATGGGGCATGTGGGAAAAATGGGGAGAACAACCGAATGGAATGTACTATAATCCTGTACTCCCCGCTGATTTTAGCGATTTAGACTGCATTAGAGTCGGAGAAGATTATTATGCCATAACATCAACATTCCAATATTCGCCCGGAATGGCTGTATTACACTCAAAAGACCTTGTCAATTGGGATATCGTAGGTCATGCAGTTGAAGATATACGACAAATTGGTCCTGAATTGAATTGGGACAAGATGAATCGCTACGGCAGAGGCATTTGGGCCGGATCTATACGTCATCATGAAGGAAAATTCTATGTCCTTTTCGGTACTCCGGACGAAGGATTCTTTACTACTTGGGCTGAAAAGCCTGAAGGTCCTTGGGCTCCATTGACCAATATTCTTCCGGAATCGGGTTGGGATGATTGCTCTGCGATATGGGCTGAAAACGGGCAGGCATATTTCATCGGCACACATTTCAAAGAAGACTATCGTACCTATATCTTCAAAATGGCTCCCGATTGTAGCTCAATAGACAGAAATAGCGCTATACTTATAAACCGGGGAAACGGAAGGGAAGCAAATAAACTTATAAAAGCAAACAACCGGTATTATCTAATATATAGCAAAGTTGAAAATGGCATCCGATTCGTTGTGGGGAAACGTTCGAAAAGCATTATCGGCGGATGGAGTGAAGAAAAACAATTGATGGCATATAATCATGAGTCAAACGAACCTAATCAGGGAGGGATTATTGAAGGTCCTGACGGGAAATGGTACTTTTTCACACATCATGGCAGAGGCGATTGGGAAGGGAGGGTCGCGAGCCTTTTGCCTGTAACTTGGATCAACGACTGGCCAATTATGGGAAAAGTTGGTGAAGATGGATTAGGCTATATGGTGTGGTCAGGTAAAATGCCGGTAAGTAAACATTTTCAAAAGAAAAAACCTTTCTTCGATGATTTTAAAAAGAAAAAACTCAATGTTAATTGGGAATGGAATTATTATCCTCGAAACGAGATGTGGTCTCTTACCGACAAAAAAGTTTTTTTAAGAATGAAAGCTGTAAAACCCTTGGCTAACAACAATCTGAAGAAAACGCCCAACATAATGACACAACGAATATATAGAACTTCTCACAATGAAGTTACCGTGAAAATGAATCTTCAGGGAATGGAAGACGGGCAAATTGCCGGTTTGTGTCATTATGCAAGAACGTGGACATATATCGGAGTTAGCTCTGAAAATGAAAAATTAAATATTGTTTTCAACGAAAACGGCAAATCAAAAAGTATTGAAATCGGACATTCGAAAAATATTTGGTTCCGTTCAGTCTGGGGGCTTGACGGAATAAGCAATTTCTCTTACAGCGCTGATGGTAAAAATTTTACAGAATTTGGGCAACCTTATCAATTTACATGGGGAGATTACAGGGGTACAAGAGTGGGTATTTTCACATCAAACGAGAAGGCTGAAAAAGGGTATATAGATATAGAT
>JAAYIT010000076.1 GCA_012523295.1 Porphyromonadaceae bacterium
TACTTGGTACATCATAGAAGGGATTGGAATTTATGTTTTTAGAATTACATAAATAACGCTCCCTTCTTATTTTTAGTATTTAAATGTATATAAAAGTTAATAAACCTATAAGTCAAGACGACTTCTTTATTAAGATTAGGAAGAAAAACGGATAATCATTAAAAAAAAACATCATATCGAACTCGTCTCGATTTCTTACCACATAGAGAACAATGGTATTATTTTGTTAATTTTTGTCGATTTTTGATTAATTTCGATAGTAATAGCTCATAAACTGCTCCGATATTTTTCTATGGTTGCTGAAATAAATAGAATAAGTTTAAATGTTTCAACTGTTTACATTTTAAACTAATATTTTTTTTCATTTCTGACCGACAAAACATTAGACAAAACTTACATTACTCATATACAACAACTTACAATCAACTTATGAAGTCGCTATTTTTAAACTTCGTAGAAGTCCACTTTGCATAATCCGCCAAAGGTCGGACAAGCTCCGCAATTTTAACAGGGAGGATGCGGTAAGTTGGCAATCAAACACTATAAGTGTTTCCCTGTGTTGATCTTGGAAAACTCCTGCAGAGTTTTGCCATATCTTTGACTTCGCCCCCGGATAAATTCGGAGTTATGCAATGAATTGTCCTATAGACAATTTTAGTCGGTTAGTCACGATTTTCAACTAATGTTTGATTACTTTTTAAGGAAAAGTTAGGAGAACTTCAACCACCTGAACCTCTTAAACCCAAACTAAAAAACTATTTGTTTATAAAGTACTTCTTACAATCGTTCAGAAAAATCGTCCCATCATCCATCAGAAACCGGATTACCTGGATCACTTTTTGTTCTTTATATTTTACTTTTTCCAACAACTCTTTCAACACCAATTCGCTGTTTTCTAATGACTTCAGCAAATCATTTTTTATTTTCTGAAACTCAAAGTTTGTTAGATCTTTTGTTTTCTTTTTCAGACAGATATCGCATTGACCACACGGTTTACCATCTCTTTCTCCAAAATAATTCAACAACAACAAACTCCTGCAAACTCGTTCATCCGACGCATATTCCACCATACTTTTCACCCGTTTTATATACCGTTCTTTGCGGTCGTCATATGCCTCTTTCCCAAGGTAAACCCGACTCAGCGGTTCGCGCTCGTGTGTAAATGTAAGAAAAGGGGTTTTCTTTCGCGGTATGTATTTAATAATCTTTTCCTGACTCAACCCAATGAGCTGATTATAAACTTTTTCGCGTGTCCAATTCAGTCTTTTCGCTATCGTTTCTTCATTTATCGCAGCTACCTCGGTAAAAAGACCGGTGTACGAACGGAGCAAAATACTGATTAACCTATCTTGTTCATCTGTATGTTTTTGATTGTACAAATCATCTTTCGTGGCACGAAACATCAATGTAGAAGAGCTGTCCTGCTCATCTGTCAACTCTAAATAACCGGCCTGTTGAAGAATTTTTATGGAATTATGCGCCACAAGCATCGGTAGCCTGAAACTCGTGCAAAAATCTCCCAAATCAAACACAAATGTCCTGTCTAAGCCCGATCCATAGCCAACCTCGTAATAATTTCCGACTGCCTCATACACCTCTTTCACTTTTTCTTTCGGAGGAAAAGAATCTGCAACTCGCTTTTTCATTTTTGCAATATCAGATTTATTAAACAACAAGACAGCATACGCTTTTTTCTCGTCTCTGCCTGCCCTTCCCGCCTCTTGAAAATAGGCTTCAATCGAATCCGGCAAATCTAAATGCACTACAGTGCGTACATTCGGTTTATCAATTCCCATCCCAAATGCATTGGTAGCCACAATGACGCGTGTTTCATCGTTTTTCCATCGATCTTGGCGAGCTCCCTTTGTCTCGTTTTTTAATCCGGCATGAAAATGTTCGGCACTAACCCCCTTCTCAAGCAGCCAATCGGCTATTTCTTTTGTTTTTTTTCGATTTCGCACATAGACTACCGAAGAGCCTTGTACCGAATTTAAAATTTTAAGCAATTGCTCTGATTTATCTTCAGCCGAACGGACCACATAAGCCAGATTCGAGCGATGAAAACTTTTTCTGAATACATTTTTTTCCTTGAAAAGCAGTTTTTCCTGAATATCATTCACCACTTCTTCCGTAGCAGTTGCGGTGAGCGCCAGAATCGGTGCATCGGGTTGAAACTCCCGAATCTCGGCAATTTTCAGATAAGAAGGGCGAAAATCATAACCCCATTGCGAAATACAATGTGATTCATCCACTGCAATGAGGGAAACTTTCATTTGCTTCACTTTGGTTATGAAGATGGGTGTAGCTAATCGCTCGGGCGAAACATACAGAAATCTATATGCCTCATACACAGCGCCCTCCAAGGCTTGTAAAATCTCCTGCGAAGTCATTCCGGAGTAAACAGCTGCCGCTTTTATACCACGTTTTTTTAGATTTTCTACCTGGTCTTTCATCAATGCGATAAGCGGTGTAACCACAATACAAACCCCCTCCAATGCCAAGGCAGGAACTTGAAAAGTCAGCGATTTTCCTCCGCCCGTAGGCATGAGGCCAAGCGTATCACGACCATCCAGAACACTTTGGATAATGTCTTCCTGCAACGGCCGGAAGGAATCATAACCCCAGTAGGATTTGAGTATTTCGTGAATATCGGGCATGAAACATTATTCTCTAAAAGGAAATTAAGTGAGCAAACACAATCTGATTATTTTAATAAAAAATCTACTTAACGTGAGTTCGATATAACCAAAAAACAATTTTTAGGTTTATGAGATTGATTTACAATAAGGTAATAAGGTTGAGATTTATTCTGTGTCATTTTTTACTAAGGTTCCTTATTTGAATAAGGTTTTAAAACCTTATTCTTGTGAAAATTACATCCCAACAGAAAATACAACTCGCTGATATTAATCTTATTAACTTCTTTTTAACTCCGGATTCGCATTACTTACAAATCACAAATTTACAAATTTATTTTTGCATTCAATTTCAGGCGAAATAAATAAACTCGTTAAAAAACAGAAAAAGGACAAATCAACTGAATGATTCATCCTTTCCTCTTTTCTCTTGCTTCTTGTTACGGAATTCGATAGACAATGCTATTGATATTCATTCCCGCTCCGACCGAAGCTAAAATTATAATATCACCACTTTTAATTTTATGGTCACTCATATCTCCACGCGTAACAAGGTCTAACAACGTAGGAACTGTAGCTACAGATGAATTACCCAACCAAGAAATACTCATCGGCATCACATCATGTGGAGTGTCACTTATATCATAAAGTCTGTAAAGTCTTTTCAGAATGGCATCGTCCATTTTTCCGTTTGCTTGATGAATAAGCACTTTTTTCACATCTTTGATATGAATATTCACCTGATCCAGTCCGGCCTTAATCGCTACAGGAACATTCTGCAATGCATATTGGTACAGCTTACGACCATACATTTTCAGATAAAGCTCTTTCTTTTCAGCTACCTCTTTTTTATATGAATAACCCATGAAAAGCATATCCACATATTCAGCCGCATCACTACGAGCAATGTGTCCTAAAATTCCTGTCGGCGAATCACTTTCACGAGCTTCCATCACGATAGCGCCGGCACCGTCGGCATAAATCATACTATCGCGGTCGTGCGGGTCGGATATTCGCGAGAGAATATCAGCACCCACAACAAGTACTTTTTTCGCATCACCCGATTTTATATAATAATCTGCCTGAATTACAGCTTGCACCCAGCCCGGACATCCGAAAATAATATCATAAGCCACACAAAATGGATTTTGGATATTCAGTTTTGCTTTAAGTCTTGACGCCAAACTCGGCAACATTTCCATACTGATACCTCCGGGGTGAGTTTCACCAAAGTTCTGAGCAAAAATAATATGATCCAACTCCTCTTTATCGATTCCGGCAGCTTCTATTGCTTTTTCGGAAGCATGAAGTGCTAAATCTGAAGTTGACTGATCTTCAGCAGCATACCGGCGAGTTTCGATGGTGGTGATTTCTTTGAATTTTTCTACGATTTGCGTAGTGGGTGTATCAATCCGTTCACCCGTATTATCATAAAATTCGTAAGGAATAAAATCTTCATTTTTCATTACCACAGGTGGCACGTAGCTTCCTGTTCCTGTTATTACACTGTAAATTGCCATATTATAGAATTAAATATTTTGTAAAAAAACGGTCCAAAGTTACTTATTTTTTTCAATTCAACGTAAACAGACTGCTTTTTGATTGGATTATTAACAATTAAAAAAAACAGATAATTTCCAACAAAACAGCTTGCTTTGACGCATATTTTTAATCGACCGAATATTATTAACGATTATACGATTAAGAATGTTTTAATCTTGCTTACATTTCATTTTTTAAGCCAAATCAACAAATCGACTCCAATTCGAACAGTCTTTCAGAAAAAATAATTAAATTTGTAGTCAATTTTCAATAAAACAACGATATGAATATAACAGAACGATTTTTGAAGTATGTAAGTTTTCATACCACATCCGATGAAAACACAAAAATGACACCAAGCACACCGGGGCAAATGGTTTTTGCAAAATATTTGGCTGATGAGCTGAAATCCATTGGATTGAAAGAAGTAGAGTTAGATAAAAATGGCTATATAATGGCTACTTTGCCTGCAAATACAGATAAAAAGAATGTCCCAACTATCGGATTTATTTCACATATGGATACCAGTCCGGATGCAAGTGGAAAAAACATTCATGCGCGCATAGTTGAAAATTATGATGGAAGCGACATTCTGCTAAATGAAAAAGAAATTATTGTACTTGAAACAGAAAAATATCCGGAAATTCTTCAATACAAGGGTCAAGATATTATCGTCACAGATGGCACTACGCTACTCGGCGCCGATGATAAAGCGGGAATAGCTGAAATCGTTACCGCCATGGAGTATCTGATTGCGCACCCGGAGATTAAGCACGGGAAAATTCGTGTCGGTTTCACACCGGATGAAGAAATCGGGCAAGGGGCGGACCATTTTGATGTACCTAAATTTGGCGCTGACTGGGCTTACACCATGGACGGAAGTCAGATTGGTGAGTTAGAATTTGAAAATTTCAATGCCGCGGTTGCAAAAATCACCTTCAACGGACTAAATGTACATCCGGGCTATGCCAAGCATAAAATGAAAAACTCCATGCGCATTGCTTCTCAGTATATTTCTATGCTTCCGCGCCACGAAACACCGGAACACACGGAAGGTTACGAAGGGTTTTATCATTTGGTGGGAATGGAAGGAACGGTGGAAACTTCTACGCTTACCTACATCATTCGAGATCATGACAGGGATCGTTTTGAACGCCGGAAAAAGGAAATGCAACATCTGGCAAACAAGATAAACTCCGAATATGGAGAAAATACGGCTGAAGTTGAATTGCGTGATCAATACTATAATATGCGAGAAAAAGTGGAACCTGTAATGCATATCGTGGATTTGGCTTTTGAAGCAATGAATGCTGTGGGCGTAACTCCGATTGTAAAACCAATCAGGGGTGGAACCGATGGTTCAAGATTATCTTATGAAGGGCTTCCCTGCCCCAATATTTTTGCCGGAGGACACAATTTCCACAGCCGTTTTGAGTATGTCCCTGTCCAGTCTATGGAAAAAGCGACAGAAGTAATTGTGAAAATTGCACAATTGCTGGAAGAAAAAACAACTTCGTAACCCTGCTTCTGTCGGGCATGCCCTAAGGAAAAAACTGGCAAACACAAAAAATCTTCTTTTCCTTTTAAATAGAAGAAAGCATTAAATTTAATAACCAAAATAACATATTTACTGTTCTCCGGAATTCCCCTTCGGGTAAATTCATGGGGCTATTAATCAACTAATGAAAACAACTCCTTTCACAGATATACACATTGCTCTTGGAGCGAAAATGGCTGAATTTGCAGGCTATAATATGCCGATTGAATATAGTGGGATCAACGATGAACACATGACTGTACGTAACGGTGTTGGCGTTTTTGACGTTTCCCATATGGGCGAAATTTGGGTAAAAGGTCCGAAAGCTTTGGACTTATTGATGAAAGTCTGTTCAAATGATGCATCAAAACTATCCATCGGACAAGCGCAATACACCTATTTTCCAAACGGTAAAGGTGGAATTGTAGATGATATTATTGTTTATTATTTCGAACCGGAAAAATACATGTTGGTGGTCAATGCTTCCAACATAGAAAAAGACTGGAAATGGCTGAATGAGAATAACTCCGTAGGCGCAGAGCTTGAAAACGCCTCTGACCACACCGCTCAACTTGCCGTGCAAGGTCCAAAAGCAACTGAATTGCTGCAAAAATTAACTTCCGTCAATCTTTCTGATATACCATTTTACCATTTTATGGTCGGAGATTTTGCAGGCGTCAAGGATGTAATACTCTCAAACACAGGCTATACAGGTTCGGGCGGGTTTGAACTTTATTTCTACCCGGAAGAAGGTTTGAAAATCTGGAATGCGCTTTTTGAAACAGGAGCAGAATACGGGATCAAACCTATCGGACTTGGCGCAAGAGATACACTGCGACTTGAAAAAGGATACTGCTTGTACGGAAACGACATTGATGACACCACATCGCCCATTGAAGCGGGACTTGGCTGGATTACAAAATTCACTGAAGGAAGAACCTTTATAGATCGTGAGCGACTCGAAATACAAAAACAAGAAGGAGTTCCACAAAAACTAATTCGTTTTGAATTGACAGAAAGAGGTATTCCGCGTAACGGCTACGAAATCGTTAATGAAAATGATGAAGTAATCGGGCATGTAACATCAGGAACCATCCTCCCCAACAGCAAAAAAGGTATCGGGATGGGTTATGTGATAGTGGAATACAGCAAGCCTGAGTCCAAAATTTTTGTAAAAATCAGGAATAAAAACTTAGAAATAAAAGTGGTGAAGTAATCAATTCCACACTAAAAGGGAATCAAATCTTCCTCGAAAATCCACAACGATTACCTGCAACCTGCTTGGGTGGTAAATGTCTGTAAAACAAGAAACCTCCAAACAAGAAATTCTTTTTTCTTTGTGAGTAAATACTATGAAACCGGCACGATTAAAAATAATTATTAAACACAGAAAGTAATGATTATTTTTATCGTCAAAGGTTCCATCTGTCCTTGATGCTAAAAAAACAAATATAATCAGATGAAAACAATACTTATCACAGGTGGTTCGGGGTTAGTGGGAAGAGCGCTCACTGAAAAATTGATAAACAAAGGATATCAAGTTGTCTGGCTTAGCAGAAAAATAGATTTGAACGCTCCGATTCCACGTTATTATTGGGATTACAAAACAAACAAAATCGATGAAGAGCCGCTTAGAAAAACAGATGTGATTATCCATTTGGCCGGTGAAAATATTGGCGCGGGAAGGTGGACAAATAAAAGGAAAGAGACAATTATTGAAAGTCGCGTTAACACCACGAAACTTCTTTTCGAAACGCTCAAAAAGATAAACAAAAAGCCTGAAGTGTTTATTTCCGCCTCTGCAGTCGGTATTTATGGGAATAATATCAATGAGAAAATTTACACCGAAGCGGATCAATCCGAAACAAATGATTTTCTGACTCAGGTTTGTGAGAAGTGGGAAAACAGCGCTGATAAATTAGGAGAAGAACTTGGTTGCAGAACAGTCAAAATCCGGACCTCCATGGTAATATCACCCGAAAGTGAAGCGTTTAGGAAAATGCTTTTACCAATAAAACTTTCTGTCGGCTCGCCTATTGGCAGTGGAAATCAATACGTGAGTTGGATTCACATAGATGATCTTTGTCAGATTTACATGAAAGCAGTGGAGGATGAAACAATGAGTGGCGCGTACAATGCAGTCGGGTCGGAACACATCACGAATAAGAAATTTATGGAAACTTTCGCCAAGGTAATGCAAAAACCTTTCTTTTTTCCCAATATTCCTTCATTTGCAATGCGTATTTTGATGGGCGAATCCGCAGACTTAGTGTTAGGAGGAAGCAGAATTTCCAATGAAAAACTAACAAGTTCGAATTTTACTTTTCAGTATCAAACTGCTGAAAGTGCCTTGCAGCAAGCTGTTTTAGCATTAAACAAAAACAGATAGTAAACAAACACCTTCTAAGTAAGGTAGATTTCTATGATAAATTAAGCAACCACCGTTTTTGGCACAGGATTTGTTTTATAGAAGAAACGGAAGTCCATATTAAAAAACGTTCTTTGATGTAAAAATAGACAAATTCAGCATATTACGTTTTTAATAATTTGACTTCGTAGCTCAGTCGGTAGAGCAAATGACTCTTAATCATTGGGTCGAGGGTTCGATCCCCTCCGGGGTCACAACTTTTTTTAATGAAACAAAAAAATTTATTCACTATTAATTTTTAGAAAAATGAAAAAACTAAATTTCTTAGTTGTACTTTTACTAAGTGCAAGCTTTATTTTCACAGGATGTGATTCATTGAACAGAACTGCAAAAGGTGCTCTTATCGGGACAGGCGCAGGCGCTGCAATAGGCGCGGGAATCGGCGGTCTTATCGGTAAAGACGGTAAAAGCGCTGCTGTAGGCGCTGCAATTGGAGGTGCCGTAGGTGCTACCGCCGGAGCGATTATCGGTAAACAAATGGACAAAGCCGCTGAAGAAGCTGCTCGCGTAGAAGGCGCTAAAGTTGAAACTATCGAAGATATCAACGGACTTAAAGCTGTTAAAGTTACTTTTGATTCAGGTATCTTATTTGACTTCAACAAATCTGACCTAAAAGCAGATGCAAAAGCTTCACTTTCAAAATTTGCTAACGTATTGGCAGAAAATCCGGAAATGGACATCGCGGTTCTTGGTCACACCGATAATGTAGGTACCTTAGCCGCAAACAAAAAAGTATCTTTGAGCAGAGCAAAAACCGTAGCTAACTACTTAGTAGCACAAGGAGCTTCTCGTGTACAAATGAAAACTGTTGAAGGACGTGACTATTCAATGCCCGTGGCTTCAAACGAGACAGTTGAAGGTCGTGCACAAAACCGTCGTGTAGAGGTTTACATGTACGCAAGTGAGAAAATGATTGAAGATGCTCAAAAGCAAGCAAGCTAATCGGAATAAAAAAATATTTTTTCAAGAGAGTGTCTATTTAGGCGCTCTTTTGTTTTATTAATAGCCGATTTGTGACAAATTGCTTAATAATACTTTTGTTATAACGGTTTTTTTTATAACTTTGCACGGTTTTTCAAAGCATGAATCAATGTCAAAATTTTCACAATATAATATTCCTCTAAGGGGATTAGCGACTGAAAGCCAAACCTATGATTTTGTACTTGATAACAGCTATTTCCAGAAAATAGACAGTCCGGAAGTTCAGCATGGAAATGTAAAATGTACAATTACAGTCAAGAAAAAAACCAATCTATTTGAGCTTTCATTCAATGTGGATGGCATAATCCGGATTCCTTGCGATAGATGCCTTGACGAAATGGATCAGGTAATCCGGTACAAAGACAAACTGCAGGTAAAATTAGGTGAAAAATTCGCTGAAGAAGGCGATATTGTTATCATTCCTGAATCTGAAGGAGAAATAAACGTGGCTTGGTTCATGTATGAATTAATCGTTTTAAATATTCCGCTGAAGCACGTACATGCGCCGGGAGAATGCAATAAGACGATGGTTGGAAAACTAAAAAAACACATTACTCGTCAAAAATCCGATGATGACGATATAAGTGACCTGGATTTTGACGACACAGATGACGATGTAGAAACAGACGAAGTACCAACTGACCCGCGATGGGACGGTTTACAAAATATTTTTGAAAACAATTAAATAATAAGAAAATGGCACATCCAAAGCGCAAGCAATCAAAAACGAGAACAGCTAAACGAAGAACGCATTACAAAGCTGAACTGCCAACATTAGCTACATGTTCCAACTGTGGAGCTACACATATTTATCATACTGTATGCCCAGAATGTGGCTATTACAGAGGAAAATTGGCAATTGAAAAAATAGCGGAATAATTATGCAACGAATATGAAAATCAGGTAAACACGCGTTTGTTTACTTGATTTTATTTTAAAAAAACACGATACATGTCTAAAATTAATGCTGTAATTACCGGCATTGGTGGTTATGTCCCGGAAGATAAACTGACAAACGATGAGTTAAGTCAAATGATGGACACAAGCGACGAATGGATAACTACACGTGTCGGAATAAAAGAAAGACGAATTTTAAAAGATCATTCCAAAGGAGCATCCTTTTTGGGAATAATGGCAGTAAAAGACCTATTTTCAAAAAAGAATGTGAATCCCGAAGAGATAGAAATGGTAATTTGTACAACTTCAACTCCTGACAGAATCTTTCCTTCCACCGCATCTATTATCGCTGAAGAAACCGGGATAAAAAACGCGTATGCCTATGATATTCAGGCTGCTTGTACCGGATTTATCGTTGCTTACACCTCTGCTGCAAATTACATCGAAACAGGAAGATACAAGAAGATACTGATTGTTTCTACTGAAAAAATGTCGGCATCTGTAGATTATACCGATCGCGGTACAGCTCCATTATTTGGAGATGGCGCAGGCTGTGCGTTGGTTGAGGCTACTAATGAAGAAGTTGGCTTTGTCGATTCAATAATCCGAAACGATGGCAGCGGGTTCAAACATCTACATATGAAAGCCGGTGGCTCGGCTCGTCCCGCAAGTCACGAAACAGTAGAAAACAGAGAGCATTTTGTTTACCAGGAAGGTACACATGTTTATAAAAACGCTGTTTGGGATATGTCTGAGGTGTCTGCTGAAATTATGAAGAAGAATAATCTCAGCGCGGATGATGTAACATGGCTGATTCCTCATCAGGCAAATTTACGTATAATCGATGCAGTGGTGAAACGAACTGACATACCTTACGAAAAAGTGATAATTAATATCCAGAAATACGGCAACACCTCTTCGGCAAGTATCCCGATATGTCTTTGGGAATGGGAAAAACAATTCAAAAAAGGTGATACTATCATTCTCACAGCCTTCGGAGCCGGATTTATCTGGGGAGCACTGTATATGAAATGGGGATATTGATGATTGGCTTATAATATACTGTCAGAATTTATAAAGCAAGAAGCACGAAACTTGAAGAGTTATTATTAATTCCCAACTTCGTGCTTCTTGCTTTACGCTATATTTATCGTGTTTTCAAATTGAGATCTATCCAAAATTCTTTAGTTCCGCCGCCATCATGAATTTGATGTACAATTCTGCCTTGTCCTTATCCGACAATTTCATTTGATTATATTTTATTTTGTCGCTTTGTGAGTTATGTTTATCCGCAAAGTGTCCTAAAATCCAAAATTTCAAATCTGATATAGGATCTCTAATCGCTCCAAACGGTTTGACCGGTTATGGATAAAAATGCATCAAACTTCTTGAAGCCGTTGGATGCTATGTTTGTCATTATCGCAAATTTTATTAGAATAAAACGCGGATAATCAATTTGTGAATAATGGCAACGCCTCTCCTGACTTGTCCCTTTTAGTGCGGTGGAAATAATTTCTGCAATATTTCTCTCATTTTTGTTGTCGGTTCAGCTTTTACGATTGCTATCTTGTTTGTAATTTTATTGAGTAGTTGTCCATCGACTA
>JAAYIT010000077.1 GCA_012523295.1 Porphyromonadaceae bacterium
ATTATCAGAGGAATTAAGCAAGTTGGGGCTTTGCCCCAAACCCCACTTCATTTTTTGTTCCCGATAAAGAATCGGGATGTTCCACTTAACACAAAAAACGAAGCAAAAAAAGTCAAGACTTCGCCCGTCTCACTCAAAAAATTTGCGTTCAAACGGCTAAATCGTCCAAACTCGCCCCAAGTGTTTCGGTTTTTGAAACCTATTTACAGGCTCAAACAAGGACGATTCTTAACGCCGTTCTCTCTGATTTTTTGGCTCGCCGGACGAGGTCACTCGTTAGCAAGCCTTATGAGACTATCAGATTGAGCTTGCGAAAGTTTAGTAAGTATTTTAGCTGTGCTCCGACGTATAAGCGTCAATGAGCGAAAATTCGCATTGGAGGCTGTAAAAAACCTTATAACACTGACATAGAAGCGAATAGCTGAATTTTCATCAGAATATGTACGAGGGTTTTGAAGAGAGCTGACGAAAAAGCATTGCAGTAAGATTAAAATAGAAATGAAAAACAAAGCAAAAATTTGTACGTTTTACACGAGTATCGGTTAGCTTTAATTAAAAAGGCGAACTTGTCAAGTCCGCCTTTCTGTCTGAAAAAATTGACTAAACCCCCAATCAATTTTCCCATAGGTCTTGCTCAAAATTAAGCAATTCGGTCTCAATTCGTCTTTGCTCCGCGCGTAATGCTTCTTCACTCAACGAGAATTCCAACAGCATCCGGCTGTACATATTGCTGTCGCCGAGGATGTAGCTTGAATAGAGGTTCTGAGCAAAAAACTCATCGTAAGTCAGTCGCTGACTGTCGTTTCCGCTTGGAATAACATACTGCTTCATCAGATATGGTCTCAACTCGTCAAATGAAAACCAGCAAAGTACCGAATTTCGGAAATATGCCATAGTTTCCATGTTTGCCATATTATCCGGGTGGAGTGCATACATGGGGGCAATTGCAATGATTTTACTGTATAGACGCGATGTGTGTGAATCAAAGAAAATGACTTCCTGTATCAAAAACTTCAACTGATTGCGCACGTAACGCATGTATTGATCACCATTGAAAGTGCGTTGCTCGGTAATCGGGTCCACTTGCACCAAATTATTATCAACCAGTTCATCAAAAGCGAACACGCGGGACAATTCTTCTCCGGTCAGTATTTCGTTGAATTGAGGTTTAATATCTCTCGGGTTACGCTTATACACGTTGATTCCGTCAATAACCGCATCCACCATCAGCCGAAACAGACTCTTATATTCATCCGTTGTCCGTGAGGGAAAATAGAGTTGGAAATTTTGTTTATCACGCATATCTATCACTCTGTACACCACTCTCGACCAGGTGATGTCTTCCGCTCGGTGATTTATCACGGCAATGGTATCAGCCATTCCATCGAGTTCGATTGTCTGCATTCGGATATTCCCTATCTCATCAAAAAATGAAGCGTTGGGATCTTGCGCATTCATTGAAGCAGACATGACTAAAAGGGCAAAAAATGCTATGATAAAATGATTCTTTTTCATACGGTTATATTTTATTTTTAACACTAAGGTCGTATGGAACACGCCATTAACCATTCTCTTGGGTTTAAGACTTTTCTTAAATGGCTGTTTCATATTATAAATTCTTTTATCAGTAAATTACTTTTAAACAAACTAAAAACTAAACTCGGATAGCCGTCAAGTTAACCTTATTCCTTATTGAAAATCAACGCAATATACAACATTTGCTCTATCATAAAAGCTATCAATCCCCCTTTTCTAAACTTGTCCCGAACTATCGGGAGGAGGAGTTCCTGCGATTTAACAGATGTAGCTAAAAATTTGCAGTTTGCATCCAGCACCCCGCATCCAGCATCCAACACCCCGCATCCAGCACCCCGCATCCAGCACCCCACATCCAGCACCTCGCACCCCACATCCAGCATCCCGCATCCAGCATCCAGCACCCCGCATCCAGCATCCCACACCCAGCATCAAGCTAAAAAACTGCAAACTAAGAACTAAAGCTCCACCGTTATCGGATTCAGACTTCTCGTCTTTCCATCCGGGCCTACGGCTTGAATATTTTTCAGGAGAATAAAATCGCCACCTTCCAGATCACTCAACATGGCTGTTTGTCGGGCGTTGAGTTCGCCACTGTTGGTCGAAACCACACCTACAATTGTCTGCATTGTGAATCCTGTAATAGTGAAATTTGCTTTCACCAACTCATCTTCACCGTAGCTTGCTATCAGTTTCGCAGCCTGAATCTGCCTTCTGGAAACCCTTCCTTCCTGAATCTGGCGAGGTACGCCTCCGGCATCGGAAAACTGCAGGAATGCTCTTGGATCAGGCAGGTATTTTACCCGAAATACGCCGCTTCCCATCACTTGCTCTCTTCCCTCCACAAGAGCTGAAACTACCACAGTTATTTCTCCATCCTGATTTACACGGATAATGTAATTCCCATCGTCAGATTTTGAAGCTGTTCCACCATTTACACTTACTCGCACATTTTCAGACGGAATTCCCGGAACGGAAATACTGAATTTATTGTCAATACCGCGATATACAACATTCAAATCTTCATTGGAAATAGTAGCTGAAGGTTTTCCTACTGTATATTCTTCTGTAAAAGGATAAGTTCTCCAGTTTCCATCATTGCCCGGCATTCTTATTTGTCCGGAATATTTGAAAGTCCCTGTTTGAGAGGCGGTAAATTCGTATTTCCCAAATTTATTTCCATTTCCGGAAGGGATTTTGGCGCCGTTCACATAGTATTCATACTGTCTGGTAGAGTCAGTAGCAGCCAGTATAATATCAGCGGAATAACGCCCACCCTGAATGATATAGCGTGAATTCGGGACAACAAAAGCCTGAACTTTATTCACACGAAAATCTTCAAAATCGGTCATCGACTTCAGGTGTTGCACCGTTTCCGCTTCAGCGGTTCGAATGTCTGATTGATATTTTGTCAAAATAGTAATGGCGGCAGAAACCGGCATCGACTCAAAAAGTCTTGTTTCCCACTTCCGTCCGTCTGTTTCGAACATGGTGCGGTACATCGATTGCTTTGCTTCATTGCCTTCTGCGGAATTTATCAGAAACTCGCGGTATTCATCAATTTTTTCACGTAATTTTCTTCCATTTCCACGTGTTAGCGCATATTCTCCGGCAGCATCTATATTCTCCTTGTTTACAATGTTTATCGCATTTTTATCCGCTTTTTTCCCATCGGAAATAAGGAGTATCTGGTATTTGAAATCTTTGATATAATCGTCAAGTTCGTTGGATTTTTTTTGAACTTCGGTAGCTTTGTCAAGCCATTCCTTTACCTTGGCAGGATTTTTTTCGTACATGAATTGAAAATCTTTATACATATCCTGCGTCCGTACATCCGACGATGCTATGGTGTTTCGTAAGCTGCTATCCACCAACCCGAATCCGTTCAAGATTTCGCTTGAAACGTTCAGTGCCAGCATCGCCGTAAGCACAAGGTACATCATACCTATCATTCGCTGACGCGGGGTTTCGGGACAATTTTTAGCTCCACTCATTATTTAGTTAGTTAGTTTGCAGTTAGCAGTTAATAGATAATAGATAATAGATAATAGTCAGTTTTTTAGCGTTAAGCGATAAGAAGTAAAATGACAAAAAGTTAATTGTCAGTTTTATTCCTTTAATTTTATTCAACCTTTTACTTTGTGCTTTGTTCTTTCAATATCACACATCCAACACCCAACCTATGAAAGCGCGTTCAGCATATTTCCATAAATAGCGTTCAGATCTTCTACTTGCTTGGTCAGTTTGCGTGTCGCAGCTTGGTAGCGTTGGCTTTCAAGTTGCGCAATGTTGGCTGCTTCTTTCATTTTGTCCATATCGGCAGCTACACCATCTACGTTTTCAGTAGCTTTGCGGATCGCTTCTACTTGCTGATTCAAGCTCTCTGTTTGAGCTTGAATATGACGAAGTTGGATTTCATAAATTGAATTGATAGACGCGATACTTCGGTTGATAGTTTCCACATTTCCGGAGTAATTTCTAGTGCTACTCACCACCTGATCCATTTCGGAGTTTACATTTCCGTAGGAAGTTGCCAGAGTTTCAGCTGTTGAGTTTAATTTTTGCTGTGTGTCGGCAAAATTGGCTGCAATTTCCGAAGCAGATTCAATGTTTTTTGCCAGACCTGTTGCAGCTACGGCTACATTGGCTAAAACTTGCAGGTTTTCAGCTGTTTCTGAAAGGTTTTTTATTCCTTCGCTCAATTTCACTACATCGTCTTCTGCCAACAATCCGCTAAAAGCGGTTGCTCCATTTACGGATCCCGCTTCACCACCTACGACTCCGCTTCCTGCCCCACCGCCGATAATAATCGTACCTCCACTACCGCCTTGTGCGTGAACGCCTGATTCCGGAGTTCCTTCCGTAGTTTTGAAATCACCTGAATCAACCACATCTCCACCATGTTTGAAAATTCCGGCGGGGACTGTACCCGTGCCTGAAATGGCAGCTGAGATAGTAGAAGTATCGAGTCTTTCCCCCTCATCTGCTTTGAAATTGAAGATTTTACTCCAATCGTACTCTCTGTATGGTTTATCAAAAATCCCAAGCGCGAAAATAAACGACTCTACAGTCATACCTATTCCGAGCATGTAATTCCCGATTGGCAAGTGTAAAATCTTGAACATGGCTCCCATAATTACGATGGCAGCACCAAGACTGTATGTCGCTGATACGATTCTCCTGCCTGAGTAAGAATTCCACCAGCGGTAAAATTTGCTATCTGGTTTTCGTAGTTTCATATTTGAAAAGTTTGAAGCTCACAGCACGAAGCTCGAAGTTCAATTGATATATTTTTTGTTTGAAGTATAAAGTCATTCAACGTAAGCTTATTGTTAATGCAAAAAAAATTTCTATCGTATAATCTTATCTTTAATCCCCGATATAGCTTCTTACACATCTGAAGCCAATGTATGGGCGACTTTCATTTTGATACTGATAGGTTTTTACACCACATTGTAAATAATAAGCTATATCTTTCCACGAACCACCTTTTACTACTTTTCTTTTAAGAATTGGCGGATCATCATTTTTGGCGTTGTATTGATAATTTGGATTTATTTCATTTACTACCAGATTATTTGCACCTCCATAAGCAGTTGATGTCCATTCGGCCACATTTCCTGCCATATCATAAAGTCCGTAATTGTTTGGTGCAAACGAACCTACTTTCATCGTCGCCGTTCCGGAGTCATTCCCAAATCCGGCCCTATTGGGTTTGAAATTGGCTAAGTAACAACCTTTTGAATCGCGTACATAATTGCCTCCCCAGGGGTAAAGCGCCAGTTCTCGACCTCCGCGTGCCGCATACTCCCATTCTGCTTCAGTCGGCAATCTGAATTGTTCGCCTTTGGTAAGCGTATTTCCGAAATAGAGCATTGTTCTCCAATTACAGAATGCTTGTGCCTGCTCCCAAGTAACACCAACAACAGGATACTGAGAAAAAGCTCCGTGTGAGAAATACATCCTCATTTTCGGATCGTTGTAAGTATATTGGAAGTCGCTCATCCAGGCGGTCGTATCAGGATATACATTTACAATTTTGCTTTGGAAAAAATCGCTGCGTGAAGTTAAGGGACGAGTTAATGTCACATTTTGCATCATGCCCGCTTCATCCACAAACCCACTGTCTCGCCTTACGGTAGCGCCTTCCGGGAATGTTCCCAATTGAATATTATATCGGTTGGCAGGAAGTGCAGCTTGCTGAAAATCATACCAAGTGTAAATGTATCTCAATTTACTTGGGTCAATTTCATTGGCGCCGTTTAACGCATTTCCATCTTTATAAAAAAGTTCGCTCAAAATATCTTGCACTTCCTCATCTTTTGATTTCCAAGGGATTTTTGATCTCCAATTGAGCAATGCTTCTTCGGGAGATTTTTCGTCCACATCGCCGCGAATCGGTTTACGAAATTCATCCCTGCCTGCCATTACCAGCATACGCAAGGCAATAGAATCTTTCACCCAGTTTACAAACTGCTTGTACTCATCGTTGGTAATTTCTGTATCATCCATCCAAAACGAGTTTAACGAAACTTTCATTGGACGTTCATTTACTCCTCCCATCATGGTTTCATCGTTTGGTCCCATAATGAACGAACCGGCTTTGATATAAACCATTCCGTATGGTCCCGGATCACTGAATCTGCCTTTATTTCCTGCTCCGACCAATTGTCCTGTCGGCTTATTGCAAGAGACCAACAGCGATGTAATAAATATTATTATCAGTATTTTCTTCATATTTGATTGAAACTCTTCCCTTAAAGGGTAATTGAGTGATGATAAAAATTCGGTTTTCTAATAATTAAACTTATTTTTTAATGAAAAAGTATATTTTAATGAAAATTCCTTCTTTTAGAGTCTGATTTTTTTTGAATGTGTGATAACGCGCAAAGCTTTTTTACTGATTAGATTTTATGCGAATCAAAGGTTGATAAAAAAATCGAAAAAAGCTAATAAGGTTATAGTTTGACAGTTGCGATAGTTATTAAGGTTAAAGAGAAATACAGGAATAAGGTTTTTCGTGAAATAATCAATAAAAGATGTGCTTTTGACAAGAAAAGCCTTATTTATCAGACTAAAAATTAACCTTAATAACATTTATTGTCTGAGCTGAATTCACCTTATTACCTTATTTTCAGTTAGATATAATATTTAATTGTTAAGTATTGAACTCTTGATTCGCATATTTTATTTGGTGACATTAAAAATTTCAATTGAATTTAGGAATAAAAACTTTTGGGTCGTCATAAAATCCGAATGCTTCTATAACGGCTGTTTTTCCCCGAATCAAACATAAAACTGTAAGACAAGTAGGCTTCAAAAGAAACCCACTGGGCTTTTATCATTTTACTTGCAGGCACATCAAAAGATACTCCCAATGTCATCCCCGCGGGTAATTGCGCACCAAAGAAAACGACTGCCGCATCTTGAAATCGATAGGATAATCCGCCCCAAAACAGCTCGTTATACTCTATACGTGACGAAATTTCTGCTTGCCAAGAAGTAAAATCACTTTTTATCAATGTAGAATTCCGAAGTTTCCATTTCGGTTCCCGAAAAGAAAAATCGTAACCTCCTGTTGCATAAAGTACTCCTCTCACTTTAAACGCTGTTTTTTCTTCATTCAAACTAATTTTCGGAGTATTTAAATGAACGTAAGAAACACCAAGATAGTATTTTTGAGCTGAATAAAATGCACCTAACGCCATATCAAAATCGGAGCCTGTATCATCTGTTGTGGGAATGGCTGTATCGCCCAAGAAGTCGTGAAACTCCGAATTTACATCTGCCCGAACACTATCGGCAATGAATCCGACACTCACAAAACCAAGATCTGCTCCCAAACTAAGGGTGTTCTTGCCAATTTTTCGTTTGTAGGCATACTGCAGATATCCCGCCCGATTATTAAAAGCGCCTATATTATCTATCAAAAATTTAATTCCGAGTCCATTCGTTGTCTTTTCACTCATTTTGAGCGGTGCATTTACCGTAAAAATAGTTGTAAAAGGAGCTCCGGGCATCCCTAACCATTGCTGACGAATCGTTCCAGACGCGTTTATCATCCCGTTTTCACTCACAGAAGCAGGATTAAAAGTCGGCATGTGAAGCATGTACTGGCTTATTTGAGGATCGAATTGGGAGGATACGGGCATTGTCAGCCAAAGCGCAAACAGAAATGTCAACAGACACTTCTTTTGATTATTTCTCAATAGACACAAGCTTAACCGCATATTCATAGAATCAGTTTACACTAAAAAGATAAACTTAAATCCTTTAGAAAAATTGTATTTCTGAAGGATTTTGTTTGAATTTTAGATACATTTCAGTCTTTCACTGTAGAAAAAGTAAATGGAAACAAAAAACATTCAGGTTCTGATTTTCTCAATATTGAATGAAAATTATAGTATTTTGAACTAATTATAACTTCTTTCAAGATGAATTATTGGTTAACTTTGTCGGTCATAGTACAGAAAAATATTGTATTAATAAACAATCCGTTAAAATTATAATTAACGATTGATTTCCTGTACTTAAAACACAATGCGTTAACTTATCACATTTTGTTTTTGTGAATTTTAATAATAAAAATATTTTCATAATAAATTTCATCATGAGAAAAATCACTTTTATTCTACTATCATTTCTATTCAGCCAATTGGGATTGAATTTCATCTCGGCCGAATCTGTAACAATTCCTGATCCAAGCAAAGATTACACAATAAAACATGGAGGCGGAATGTATCTTTCCAGATCTTTTGACTCTGAGAGTCCGGTTATAAAAATGTATTCCGGAGAAAATGATCAACATTTCAAGTTTATTTTGCTTTCCGGAGAAGGCGCGACTGCTATTTATCAGCTATTCTGCGTTGGATCTAACGAATACGTATCCAGAAAAGACGATGGCAACAGTTGGAGCATGTCATGGGTGGCAGATCCTAATAATCCTGACAGTTGGCCAAACGGAACAGCGGCCGACAAGCTGGCAAACGCGCAGTTTCAAATTGTTGAAAAATCAGATGATAATGGCACGTATGTGGTATTTAAAAACGTTGCCGGAGGAGGTTTTGTAGGAGTAGATGCAACGGGCGACAACTCTTCAACTTATGCAAACAAATCTGAAACAAATTCAAAATGGTACATTGCAGAAGTATCCGAAGCTATCGATAAAAGCGCTTTACAAGATAAATACAATGAGGCAAAATCCGTGTATGATAATACCACGGGAGGAACCGGCTCCGACCAATTTCCCGAAGATCAGCGAACTGCTTTGAACAATGCGCTTGAAGCAGCCTTGACAGTAATAAATAATTCCGGCGCAACGGTGGCTGACGTAAACAACGAGTTGATAGCACTGACAGCGGCATTGGATGAATATAGGTTATCGGTTTATCCGTTCCAACCTTCCGCTACATCTACATTTTATTTAGAGCATTCAAGCGGACTTTTCTACGATCAACCGACACGTACGATTACAAATCCGACATTTACACCATCGCAGCAATTTGAGTTTGTTTCCGTAGGCGACTATTATTACAACATAAAATCAGTTTCAACGGGAGAGTTTTTAACAAGAGGTGAAAATGGTTACAGCTTGGTCTGGGGTGTTGATCCGACAACAGAATTAGCTCACTTCATAATGAAGAGTAATGGCGCGGGCGCTTATACCATCAAATGCTTAGGCTTATCCGGAGGAAAGACAGAAGAGAACTCATTTATGGGTACCGATAACAACACGGCAGGAAGTGGAGTTTATATTGACAAAAACGGGAAAGATGGAAAACATAACTGGAAAATAACTGATATCACATCATTCGGAGTGATTAAAGATGGATTGGAAGATATTTTGGAGAAAGTGAATGAATTCTTGCTGTATGCCGAAAAGGGAGATGGTCCGGATCAGTACGCTACAGAGGATTATGATCTTTTAGTATCTTTCAAGGCTGATGCGGAGGCAGTTTTTGCTAACCCGGATGTAACACAGGAACAAGTTAACTACCAAACAAACACAATGATCGAAGCTTTGACGCTGTGTCTGGCGTCAGTGAAACCAATGGCACCCGACGCGGAGAAAGACTACAGCATCATTCACTCCAGCCAATTGCATTTGAATTCAATTCCTTACGTGGATGGCAGCAGAGACAACACACTGAACATTGTAACAAGCACACAGGCTGACAGCCAAAAAGTCAGATTTATCGCTACAGATATTCCTGATGCTTATAACATTACAATCGCATCGGTACCCGGAATGTACCTGACACGCTGCACCGATCCACACCCGACTGAGATTGATAATTTTGACGATTACAAACTAATCTGGGATATTGATCCGACTTCTCCTTTTGCAAAATTCGAGATTAAAAAAGTTGGTGTAAAAAATTATTACACGATAAGATGTATTACCGAAGGTCCCAGACGTACTAATTCATTTTTGGGAACTGACAGCGATAGCGAAGCAACCGGAATCTATATCGACAAAACAGGTACAAACATCAATCATTATTGGAATGTGGTTGAATTTGACCTACTGCAAAGTGTGGAAAATAAAAACATTAACAATGTATATGTTACTTCCACAAATGGCCGTTTGCAAATTTCGAAACTTGAAGGGAATAACAGAATTTCGGTTTATAATTCGCTTGGACAAATTATCCGGACTTCATTGACGAAAGACTCCGAATTTGAGACTCAACTGCCTAAAGGAATTTACATTATCAACATTGCCGGTGATTCACCTTTCAAAGGTAAAGTTATTGTAAGATAGATTTCTTAGAAATTCAACGCCATTCAAAAAAAAGAAAAACAGAATTGAGAATATCAGTTCTGTTTTTCACTTTAAACTCCTCCCCCACCTCAACACATTCAGAACTTCTGAAGTTGAATCAAGAGCAGATAGGGTCTGCTGAAAAAGTTTTAGACAGGCCTGATACGAACCCATAAACAAACTTCAAGCTTAAAAAACCACTCGTTAATAATGTGCCTTCCAATTAGCTCGATTGATTTGTCCAATAAAACAAATACAGTTTTTAATAAGGAGGTGAACTTGACTTTTGCTCGCAATTGCAAATTGAAAATTCCGATTTATCGGAGCTGACGCTTGAAGCGGTAATATATTTTTAAATCAAAACGACTTCAAAGATAAGGGAATAAGGTGATTTGTCTTGTGTGCAATTTTCTACGAAGCTCCTTTTTTTCAAATAAGATTAATAAAAAACAAACAACCCCTCGACTACTCAAGGGGTTGTTTGTATCTATAAATAATCTGTGAGACAATTAATTCTTATTCTGCCAACGGATCAAAAGTACCATTTGTGCTCCCGCTTCTCACATCGGTCCAACCAATGTTTTGCGGCAAGGTCAAGTTGGATTTTTGTGCTGTTTCGGTAAGTCCTATAAAATAATATTCAGGCTTGAAGGTTACAAATCTGTCAAGCTGGTCACCTCTGCGGGTTTTTCTTAATAGATAGTTGTCATAGAATGTAGCCAGTGCATCAACCTGTGTACTTAAATCTAATTTTAAGTCAATTGCGGCAGGGCGATTTGCTTTTATCGGGTCAGAATCTAATTTTTCAGCAGCATTGGTTTTCGTAACAAGCTCAAAGTTATCCCGTCTTTTACCATTGAATGGTTGTACACCAAGATACGAGCACGTATTTCCGCCAAAACCAGAAAGTGTCCAGCTTGCCGGAGCTCCTTCAATTTGACTCATATTAACTCCACCATCCCACAGCAGCCAGCGGCGCATATCGTCAAAGCGTTTTCCTTCATACGCCAGTTCAATTTGACGTTCATAGAGAATGGCTCCAAATAATTTTCCTCTGTCTCCTGCCAGTGCATCATCCAATCCGCAGTCGCCTGTATATCCGACTCTTCGCCGTATGTCACGGAGAATTTCCAATGCTTCCTGCCCTTGTCCGATTCCGGCAGCGGCTTCGGCCATATTAAGCATAACTTCCGCGTAGCGTATTTCCATCCAAGGCATTGCACCTTCACCAAATGAACCTTGTCTATTCCCTTCAAGGCTCCATCTGTACATGACCTCAGGCTTTGGTGTGGTCATGTCGAAATCATTACTTCGTTTACGCACATACATGCCTCTGTAGTTCAGTCCTAAACCATCGGCTCCGTATCCGCTTTGCGAAATATCATTCTTTTTATCATCTTGAGCATACCAGGCATAGTTCCAAAGCTGATAAGCATTTCCGTTATACGGGAATTCTTCACCAAGTGAAGTCGGGTCACCTTCAAATCTCCAGTACACACCCGGGAAAGCAAATGTACGATAGAAACGAGGATCACGATTCAAGAAGAACTTCAACTCATCATACGGATAAGTCAACGATTCGCCCGGTTTTTTACCGTCTGCCATTGGAAATAAGTCAATCAGCATTCCCGAGGCGGTTGTACCTCCTCCTCCATTTGCGTTTGACGGTCTTAAGCGTTGCTCTAAGCGGTTGTTTCTGTAAATTTCATGGGCGGCATTATCATCGTGTACTTTATTGTATAGCGTTACGAAAACGGCTTCTTGACTATTAAATTCATAAAGCATTTTTGCCCATCCTGATGCGTTTAATCCCGGAGCGTCTAAGTAAGCTAATCCAAAACCGCCGGCATCCAGAGCTTCAATGGCTTTTTTATTCGCATCGTATGCTGTCTTCCAGCGATTGGTGTCATCGGCACGATTGAAAAGCGGACTCGCGTAAAGCAGTCTGGCACGTCCTGCTAAAGCTAATGCGGCGCCTTTTGTTATCCTTGCAAAATTACTATCATCCCAGCGCTCGGGAAGCATTGATGCTGCAAGTTCTAAATCTTCACAGATAAAATCGATACACTCTTTCGTAGTGGAGCGTGGTACGATTAATCCGGCAGCTTCGCTCACATCGGTAGCCTGAACCGTTTTTACAATCGGAACTCCGCCGTACGTTTTTACAAGCATGTAATACTGCCAGGCGCGGAAAAAATAGACCTGTCCGATTAATTCATTTTTTTTATCTTCAGGCAATTTTCCATTTGAAATTCCTTCAATCACATCGTTGCAATTTCTGATTTCTCCCCAGGGACCGCCACTTGTAGCTTTGTTTACGTGAAACCAATCGTTCAGATTGCTTGAGGAGGTTACAATCACATCGGGATGTACATAGTTGGAAAGACCGCTGTATTCTTCAGTTGACTGAGAAAGTATATCACTTCTGCCCGAGCTGGGACTTCTGTATGAAAGACCATCATTCACATTGGGCAACAATCGTAAATAGATATTATCAACTCTCATTTTTGCTCCCATATAATCGTTATAGATTTCGGGAGAGAGGTTGCTGTAGTTAGTTTTCTCTCTTAGGAATTCATCGCTACATCCTGTAAAAAGAGAAGCAACTATTAAAATAACGACACTAATTGTCATTGAATATATTGTTTTCATGTGTTTATTTTTTTTAGAATGTAACATTTAGTCCTACAGTAAATTTACGCAATGTCGGGTATGTGCTGTAGCTTGACAATGGGCTTGTAAATTTTTCCGGATATGGATTATAGAAATTCAGCATATTTTGTCCGGTCACGTTCACGCGAACACTCTCTACGCCTATATTTTGAATCCAGTCTTTAGGAAGCGCGTAGGCAAGTGTGATGTTACGCAATTGTACAACAGCATTGTTAACCTTCCAGAATGTGGAATTTACAGAATTCACTCCTCCCCATCTTAGGTTTGGATATTTTGCATTGAGATTTTGTTCGGCTACCACATTTCCCTGATCATCAAGCACGTCTTGATATACAAACATATTGTTCGCCCAGATTACAGGTAAGTTTGTGTACTGCATTACGTCATAACCCGAAGCGGTGGAGATAATACTTTTGTTGCTTATGGCTTCCGTCGGCATCAATCTGTATGAACCCCATGACGAGGCAAACTGAGCGCTGAATGATAGTCCTTTCCAGTCTCCGCCCATATTCACTGTAAGTCCGTATGGGTTGCTGCGGTATTTAGAAATTCTCACCATATCGTTTTTATCAATGACATTAGGCAGCGGATCGTTTGGATCATTAGCATCATAGTAGGTTCCATCCGCTTTTTGCGATCCGCGGATATCTTTGTAAATCAACATACCGGGATGAACATCGTTTTGAGTTCTGCCCATATAGGTTGTCAGGTTGTTTGCTGCAAAATATTCTGCAATTTGCTGATAACTCTGGAACATTCCGATGTATGAATATCCCCACAAACCTCTGTCAGCTCTTTCATTCGGCATCAAATCATCAAGTCCGCGGGTAGCGACATCCACCCAGGGAGCTGTAAGAATTTTGTTGTCGGTATATCCGGTGTTTACCCGTACATAGTAGCGGAAATCTTTACCGATTCTGTCACGCCATCCAAGCGAAAGCTCTATACCGTAATTGTCTAAAGCGCCGTAGTTGGAAGGCGATGCGAGCGCGCCGATCGTAGTTGGGAAATCAGGAGCGCTTGTGATACTCATAAACACATCTCGGTTTTTGTCATAATATCCATCTAATGTTACTGTCAATCGGCTTTTCAGGAAGCTCATATCAAATCCTAAGTTGCTCTTGAAACTCTTATCCCATCGCGAATTAAAGTTTGGCACCGCATTAGGAATCTGGAAATGAGGTCCGGCATGTTTATCGGGATTTGTACCAAAAATAGGTCCTTTTACCACTTCCGATCCGTAGAACTGCATCCAGGCCCATGGCGGAATATTATCCCGACCCAAAAGACCGTACGATCCGCGGATTTTCAGGTAATTCATAAAGTCAATGTTCTCTTTGTACCAGTCTTCTTCAGAAACTACCCAACCTAATGATAGTGAAGGGAATGTTCCCCAATAATTTTGAGGTGCAAATTTTGTAGAGGCATCGGTACGTACTAAGAATTCTGCTAAATAACGATCTGCATATGAATAATTCAAACGTCCTACATAGGATAAAACTCCTGATTCTGAACGGCTGAATTCTGTGGTCTGATCACCGCTTGCACCATTGGATTGGTAATTTGTAAATGAATAAGGTTCAGTTACCTGTCCCCAGATATTCTCCATTTCTGTTTCAGCTTTTTCAATTGTGAAAAGTCCGCTCACATCGTGCAGTCCGAACGAACGTTGGTACTGCATGATAAAGTTTAACTGGTAGTTGTCGCTACGACTGAAGCTTCTGCGTATGCGGTTACCGTTTGAAACGGGGAAAGTGGTCATACCTTCAAAACTCATCGGATATCCATCTGTGTCAACATACAAGTGGCTTCCGCTACCGCCTCGGGCTCCGTCGGCAAATTTGTAAAGCGTATAGTCAGAACCGAACTGGTTGTCTTTCGTTGTACTGATACTTTTTGAATAGGTAACTCTCATTTTCAATCCTTTCAGGAATTCGCTCCATCCAAAATCATATTCCAGCGAGGAATTTATTGTCATGTTCTGTGGATTGTTTTTCGTAAAGTTACCAATATTTTCTACTACATTGTAGTTATAGTTTTGAGTTTGCTCTATCTGTCCGTTTGTGATACCGTATGCTGCAATCGGCAATCCGTTTACATACTCAGGGATATATCTCGGACGCGTCAAAAGCGTCGCGTAGTCTTTTTCGGCATTGGTTCCACCCACAGTGGCGTAAGCTTTGTTTACGCTTGCATAATCACCTGAAACCTGAAGCGTTGACTTAACCCATTTCCCGATTTTGAAATCCATTCCGGTACGGTAATTCCAGCGATCATAGTCGATTCTGCCTAAGTTACCGCTTTGGGTGATATAAGAAATACCACCGAAGTAGGTCGCATTTTCGCTACCACCGCTCACGTTCACGCTGTGTCTTTGCGTCAAAGCAGATTTCCAATACTGATCCAACAAATCATAATCAAGACTTTTCATCGCTTCAAGTTCATCAGCCTGAAAGAGATGGTTTTTAGAGTCGTACGGGCTTGTCGGGTCTGCTGCTCGGATTCCATTCCATATTTTTCCAAAATTATAGGAATCCAGCATTTTAGAACGATAAAACTCGTCAGTAAAGCCGTATTGTCCGCTGTACGAAATTTTTGGACGACCGATTTGTCCACGTTTCGTAGTCACCAATACAACTCCCTGAGCTGAACGAGCTCCGTAAACTGCTGCCGCCGCGTCTTTCAGGATCGTAATGCCTTCCACCATATTTGCATCAAGGTTGTTAAACGCTGTTTCATCAGCAATAAAACCGTCGATTACATAAAGCGGAACAAGCAATCCGGAACTGCTTGAAGGAGCGCTTACAGCCAAATCCGAGTTACGGATAACGATACGTCCGCTTTCTCCGGGTCGGTTGCTTGATTGACTCACACTCACTCCGACAACTTGACCGACAAGCGCAGAAGAAAGTCCGGTAACCGATAAGTCTGTAATCTCTTCCGGTGCAACTGTGGAAATGGCACCGGTAAGATGCGCTTTTTTCTGAGTTCCGTAACCCACCACTACAACTTCGCTAAGCTGCATCGGGTCTTCTGTCATTGTGATAGTTGTATTTTGAAAATCGGATATTGTTTGAGCAACATATCCTATGTATGAAATTGTCAATTTTCCATTGGCGGGAACAGAAATCGAAAAATTTCCGTTTGTGTCTGTGATTGTTCCTACCCCGGTACCTTCTATTTTCACGGATGCTCCGATGATAGGTTCACCAACTTCGTCTAATACAGTACCCTTAAAATCAAGGACTTGCTGAGCATGCAGTGGCAATGAGAAAGCCAGTATTATGCTTAGAAATAGACTTATAATCAGATATCTCTTCATTTTTATATATTTTACTTTGTTACTTAATATTTATTGTTCGGGCAACCATCTTGGATCACCTACGCGTCTGGAAATTTGTGTTGATCCTGCCAAATTGAATTTCCCATCTCCGAGATAAGTCAGCTGTGGATCTGTATCAATGTGCGTTCCGCTTTCATCTCTTTTTGAAGCGATTTCTCCTTCGGGGAATATTCCGTTGTACCAGTAGGAGTTATTTGCCGCTGTAAATGCAGCAGTCGTGTTACTTCTTCGGATACGTCTCACAAAACCTCCTTCTTCACTGGTGTCCACAATGATACAGTTTTGAAGAGTTACTTTATCTGTAGCTTGCCCCATCGCTCCGTTTGAATTGAAACTTTGAGCTGTTTTAGCCATTTGCCAGAATGTACAATTGGTGTATGACATGCTTCCGCCTGCCCAAATCTCCATTGTCGGTTTTACGCTGTTAACGTTTCCGGATGAAATTTGCATAATCCGATTGCTGCCATGCGCTTGTACTTCATTGTAGAATGTACTGTGCGTAAAAGTTATGTCTTTCAGCATTCCGGATTGGAAACGAATGGTTGCAGCATTAAATGTACCGGTATTCAGACCAATGATACAATCTTTAATTAAAAATGTACCGATTGCATATTTTTTTCCGCTGTCATAGAACAAATAATGGGTCAATCCTTTGATTTCACAAGATTGAAATGCGAGAGGGGAAGAAGTAGGAACTACTATGTATCCATTTTCTGATTGGGTTGCCGCCAGCGCATCGTCGAAGTTGGAGTCCATTAAAATAATGGCGTTACTTGTCACTACGCCGCCGAAGGAAGTGCAGTCAAAATCAATGAATTTAAACTTTAACCCTGCACCGCCATTTACAAATGAGCCGTTTAGCAGATTTAGTTTTGCATGGTCAATCTTACTTCCTCTGAATGTAACTGAGGTTTTTCCGATAGATACATCACCATCCATCGTGTAATCTCCGCCTGCTTCCAACTCGTAACAAAGCTCCGTAGTGCTTTCCGGAATCGGATTGGCAGCAAAGTATTCTGTCAGATTAGTTCCTGTAGGAATAATAGCGGTTACGGGCAACAAGTTGTTGTAAAGCACTTCTGTAGAAGCATCCGCTTCCGTGTTGTTGTACTCCGGATTTCCTAATGCCTTGATAATGATCTTGTAATACGTATCTTCACGCATTTCGCGCTCGACATACGTACCGTCAATGATCTGTTTTTCCTCTCCTACAACTATCGGGTTGTTCGGGTCATCAACGATATAAAGTGTAAATTCATAGCCTCCGGCTCCCATCACCACAGGCCATTCAACTTTAAGTTTTGATCCGTCGGCACTGGGCGTAACCACCACACCATCTGCATTCGGAGATTGCAGAGTGGCATTTTCTACTCCGGGTGACCAAATTTCGTCATCATCGTATCCATCGATACACGAGACGAACAGAAACATCACCAGCAAGCAAGCAAGCAGGAATGTTTCTCCTTTAATTAAAAACATTTTTTTCATGCGTAAATAGTTTAATGAAAATATTTTTGGTTTTTTTTTAATACAATCGTAAATTAGTAATTTGATAATGTTATATGATAGGACGAATAACTGATTCTTTTGTAATCAATATTTAACATCTTCTTTCAAGAATTATTAGATTATTTTGACTTTTCTTTAAACAGCGGAAAACATTTGTATTTCATTCTCATTTTTGAAATATATCTTTCAGATAATTTACATTCGTACTGAAATTTTTCTTTACATTTCTCGGATCATTTTTATCACGTGAGCGCTCTACCACTAACCAACCACTCCAGCCCATTCTGTCTAATGTCTTTTTAATTTTATGCATATCGAGTCTTTGGTTGTAAGGCAATGTAACCTCATCCGTGTCTGTACAGTGAATTTGACAGATACGTTTTTTACCGAGTACGCGTAATTCTTTATAAATGTCTCTGCCTGCTTCAAGCGGATTTTGAAAGTTGAAATAGATTTTAATCCCGGGAGAGTTAATTTCTTTTAGTAATTTCACTTCTGATTTCGCATCAAGGGATGTTTCTATTCCAATTACTTTTCCGGACTTATGAGCTAAATCTCCCGCTATTTTCAGTCTTCGTACAAGTTCCGGTTTTATTTCCGGATTTTTACTTAAATCTCCCTGAACTCCTAAGGGCAAAAATGCAACTTTTACATCCATTGCGTCCATCGTGTTCAAGCAGTCTTGAATCAAATCGATATAATTTTGCCTTGTGGCAAATGACTGCGCGTAAAATGCCGACATAGCAATAGATGAAATCTGTTGATTGTGTTTCTCGGCTTCTTGCTTGAATAGGTCAACGAAAGCAGAATCTCTCAGTTTGTTATCAAACTGTTCTCTGTTTCCAAGTCCGCCCATATCTAACTCTATACCGTCACTTCCTATCTCCTTTGCCAATTCAAAGGCCCCTAATTTTTGCCTTTTCAGAATCATCCAGTCGCAAACCGCGATTTGGTAACGCTGATTTTTTCTGTTAGTTGGTTTTTTATTTGAACTAAAAACAGAAATACCCGGAACCAAGAATAGGAAAAGTAGGACAGATAAAATATGTTTTTTGAAAAAAAAATTGAAATGCTTCATAGAATGTTATTTAACTTTCGTAATTTCTTTAGTTGTTTTTTGAAACAGCTATAATGGACTTGCATGCACCGGCAATCTGCTGATAATACTGATTGTCCGAAATTCGGCAATAAGGTTCGGAGTGTTACTTTATCCCTTTCCCTCGAAGATAAAAAAAACTTAATAGGAATAAACGCACGCCCAAACTAAAGTCTTATTAGGCTATTATTCAGCAGCATACCTATGTATTTAAGTAACTAAATGCCAATGAATGGAATTTAACAGTTGATTAATGGTATGGTGATAAGCAAGTGTTTTATGTACCCGCGTTTTCTGATAGACGAATCGATGCGAGTATTGTAATCAAACAGCTCTTCCGAAAAGTGATAAATCAAAAAGAATTGTAGAATTCTATCTTTTGAGTATAAAAGACGTGGCAGGTACTTTATCTTGTTTGTGAAATATTGTTTTTTGCCTGCTTATCTATTCAAATAAATGAATCACCCTATTTTAGGGATTGTGAAAGTTGCGTAATGTTATCGAGATAAGCACGCATTTTTAGAATTCTCCCATCTCGCCGGCGAGGATTTGCAATCAGCGTCTTGCTTGTACAGGATGAAGTAATGCGGTGGAGGATAGGATTAGAATACCGAGATTTGAAAAGTGAAGATATTGAGTTTTATTATGATGCCAACGGAAATTTGGTTGCAGATTTAGACCGTGATTTTGTTACAATCCGATATAATATATTAAATTTGCCGGGGCTGATACAGTTTAAGAACGGCTATCAGATTCCGTCCTCACGGAAATGCCTGATAAGTGAGCAAATAGTCACGCTGGTTCCCGTTAGACGGGACAGGCAGGCGGGATTTGTAATCCCGCCTAAAAATACTATGAGGATTTTCAATCCGGATTATAAATCCTTATAATAAAAGAGCCGGGATTACAAATCCCGGCAACGCATATCACAGACTTTATGAAATAAAGAACAAATCCGGACGGACGGATTCAAAAATCAAATCCAATTCCCGCTTTCAAGTTGAATTTCCCTTCCGTTACTTTTAGTGGAGCTCCGGGGCTATCTTGCAAGGCATACAAATCCATTCGGAACGTGCCCGACAGTTTTGTATAACCCTCTTTACTCGTACTGTGTCCAAACACACTCTGCTCTCCTATTTCAAAACTCGTTATTTCCACTGTCCCTACCGCTTGTGTGGAATTTTCAGGATTGTAAGAAGCATACCAAGTTTGGTTTGATCCCGTGCTCACCGCATAGTTGGCGGAAGCTTGACTCGCCATAACTTCGTCCTCTTTCATGATGGAGTATGCTCCTTTGGGATTCTTGAATTTTGACTTCGGAATACTAATGAACATATTAAAAACACTTACATCAGTCTCGCTATCCTCTGCGTCAGTCCTCTGTCCCCCGACATAGACAACGTAGAACTCGCCTAATGTACTGCTTTCATGTGCCTCAGTAAAAAGCGTATTAATTGTTGTCCCCCAAAACTCACCGTTTACTTTCATGGTTATGCCGGAGTCCTTATCGTTTTTCACGCCACCAAGATCTTTAGAACATGCAGCAAAGCTCATGTAAATCAGCGTAATAAGCACCAGTGTGGCTGTGTATTTGAATCTGTTCATATTTTTATATTTTAAATTTAGTTATAGTTGTTAGTTATGTTTTTTCGGTGTTGTCCGATATAAATTTTTATATTCTTCTCCGTCGGCTGACGAATTAGAATGACAGAACATTATGTGGTTGAAGGATTACGGGGAAACTCCTACAGAGTTTTACCATATCTTTAACCTTTCACTTCCAGATAAATCTGGGGGTTATTGGTTACGCCGAACGTTGTTTCAAGGAATTGTCCTACAGACAATTTTTTAGTCGGTGAGTAGTGATTGATTTTATAATGAGTTTCCTCGCGAAAAGTCATTTTCATGAAAAATCTCTGATTTTTTTCTCAATGCGCCCCTCGCAATACACTGATTGTCTGCAAAATAAGACTTTCTCTTTCTTAAATAATCCGTGTTTCTGTTTTAATTGAAGTTTGCGGAGTGGACTCATAAATAGAGGCATTCCCGGATGTTGTGGATCGTTTTTTACTTCAATTTGCTGATATTCAACTTGTCAATATATCCCCAAAGTTCATTAATATCTGTGTCTTTTGCTTTTGCAAAGACGATGAATCGGTTATCGATAATACCCTGAATTTCGCTGTCGTTGGTTTTCTTATAGTAAGTTTCAATCGCTTTATTCCCTTTTCGTGTTACTAATTTTTCCAATTTCTCATCCGACTCTAAAAAATGGTTGGTAACCATGCCCGTCATAAAAGTTTGAGAAGCATACACAAGCGACCCGGCTTCTCCGGCGCCATCGATAATGTTAAGCTCCACGGTCTTGCTGTAGTCTTCGTTAACAAACAGCAAAGTTCCGGTATTTCCCATGTTTGATGAAAATTGGTACGATTCCCTTTTCATTTCCCCCAATCGCTCGGGCATCCAGCTTTGGAATCGGTCGTTATCGAATGGCTCTAAGGTTTTTAATTTATCCATCGTGTCCGTGGCATCTGCCGCGTCTTTTTCCAGGTTACTTATGGATTTCACCAAGTCTGTTGCCTGCTTGGTTTTTTCACGAACTTCTTTCATTTTTTTTCCCGGACCGCTGTTGCACGAGCCCATACACATCATTGCCACTATGGCAAGCGCGACAATTGCTTTTGTTTTAAACATTGTTTTCATTCTTTTTATATCTATTTAAAAACATTTCTATATTATTTCACTACTCTTCGCAAGACGAATCGAATTGCGCGAGTGGACTCACTTCCACGATCGCTTCTTACTCTTGAAGATTTTTCTCTTTCCATCTCTTTCAACTGCAGGGTGGTTTCGTTTATGATTTCTATTTTAAATTGTGTAATGGGTGGAAAAGGATGTTCGTCCCTGTTTGGAGTTTTATCAAGTTCTACATGCATGATGTGATTCTCTTTATCTACGGTATATTTTCCTAAGAATGCGTAATACATTGTGCAGCGGTCATCACGCCACCGAAAAGTCATTTTCCGGTCGGATGAGAAGTGGAGAACATCATCGTATTTTTCACATTCGTTCCAAAACCGGTAGGTTTGCGATCCATCTTCGGCGGGACCTGTACGGTCGATAGCCCATTCTCCCCACAAACTGCCGGGAAGCGGTTGCTGGAAATAGAGGACTCCGCATCCCGATAACAACAAAAAGCTTAATCCAACAAGAATATTCCTCATCGCACTGTTAATTACATTTCGATAGCACCTCTTTGGCTAAATTTATCGCCACGGGCAATGAAGTCTCTGCGCTTGATGAAGTTTTAGCAGCAATTATAAATTGTACCGCGCCTTGCAAAACAACCAATTCAATCCCAAACTTGTCACTCCATTTCCAGTAAGCCCTTTCCCCAAGGTTATCCACGGGTCCGTAATCTAAATTCATACGGGCATCGGCAAACCCTTTTGCTTGATTTAGCCTATCCGGATCGT
Organism: Porphyromonadaceae bacterium; assembly: GCA_012523295.1. Classification (GTDB taxonomy): domain Bacteria; phylum Bacteroidota; class Bacteroidia; order Bacteroidales; family Paludibacteraceae; genus UPXZ01. Next base: position 22,401 of record JAAYIT010000077.1, read on the forward strand.
TGGCGTATTCACTTTCTAATCGAGCAATCATTTCATCGTACTCTTGGCGGCTCATCTTTTTATACGCGGTTTCAAAAAGGCTGATAACATCCGATTGGTTATAAAGCTTCAAATCGTCTTCGTTATGGATTTTAAGCGACTTTACCGTGGCTAAATTTTGATCGGGCAAATTAAATGTCATGCCCGATGTGGTCATGGAAATATCAGGTCGGTCGCTATCCCAGGTGTAAGTGCAGCTGCCATATTCCCCATGGGTGGGGCTTACATCTTTTTTAAAGCTTGCCTCGTCAATGCTCGTGTGTTTTGCCACATCTTCCTTGGTGAGCAACTTCTCATAATCGTAATCCATTGCTATGAAGCACTTGGCGGCGTCAATTACCGCCTTATTGTTGGTCTTGTCGGTTTTGACAGAAACGGTGCTTGTCGATGATTCAGAGGATTCATTTTTACTGCCGGTGCAAGATATCGTTGCCGCGATTGCAAGCAAGAAGAAAATTCTTAAAAATTTCATGTTGTTTTATTTTAGTTGTTGATTATCAAGTCTGTTCACTATCTGTAAACCACAAAATAGCAGCGTTTTCACCCGGGTTTTTCACTCGTACTTTCACGGGAAACGCGCCTCTTTCTGTCGATGAGGGTTGATGCACTTCCAGTATTTCATATTCTATCAAGTTCAACCCTTTCTTGAGGATGAGGTCGTATTCAATTTCTACGGTAATCTCCTCCGTGTTGTCGTAGAAATCGGTATTGCTGCACGTGTGCCGCATATCGATATCTTGGGTGGAGAGGGTGACTTGAAAGAACGAACCTTTTACTGCGCTTAAATATGCCGGGTTTTGAATCCAGTATCGCAACTCTTTGTTGTCGGCGGCAAACAGGTTGTCTTGCCACTCGCTGTTTTGCCATATTTCGAAGTGACCTATATTCTTCCCATTAGGCTGATTGTCAAACTGAGGAAAATTATCAATATCCTCACAGATATATTGAAAACTGTATGCGAACGGATCCGTAAACTTGGAGTTTTCTATATCCGAGATCAGTTGTTCGGAGTACAAGTCTAAATCTATTGTCAGACTTCCATCCTTGCTGATAGCCCCGACCTTGAAAGGAGATTCACCCTCAAAGAGTGACAGCATTACATCAGCTACACCGCCACTATAGTTTTCAACTTTCCCTTTTGTCGATTGCTGTCCTTGCGAACAAGCAAAAACGAATAAAAGGGGCAGTAAAAAGAGTATTTTCATACGATTAAATATTATTCTTTACATTAAGGTCGTATGGAACACGCCATTAATCATCTCCTTAGGTTTAAGACTTATCTTAAATGGCTGTTTCATACGGTTATAATTTATTTTTCACACTAAGGACGTATTAAACTCGCCACTAATCTTCATGCGGTTTGGGTGAAAATTTGTTTTAAATGGATTTGAACCACTCTTCGTACTTCTTACCCAAGATAGGCATAGGCTCCTGCTTGCCTCTAATGGCGTTCATCAATCCTACTATCCACATGTAAAGCAAGACAAACATACCTAATATGCTCACTATCCATCCCAAAATGGGGATGATATTAGCAAAACCGAGTGCCAGACCGGTTATTCCTAACCCGAGCGATTGCCGGATGTGATAGCTCGCAAACGGTTCTTTTTTCTCGTTGTTCATTACAAATGCCACTATCAGCCCTATAATGGTAAGGTAGGCTATGATGGCGAGACTGTTTTTCTCTTCGGCAGTGTTTGTCGCCGGATTTGATGACTCTTGAGAGTTGTTAATTACTTCTGTTTCCATAATGTTTTATTTATGTTAATAATTATCTGAGTGTCGCATCGCAAATATAAGTGGTTTTTTATCGGATAAGTTTTCTAACTTTACGGTTGGATTTATATTGATTGTATTTGGTAGTTTTTGTTGTGTAGTTGGATTTTATAGCTATCTTTATGTTTTTAAATCCAATAACGAAGCAAACAAAACCGGTTGTAGGAACTGAATTGATAGCCTCAGGCTTCGTTTATTTGTGTTTTGTTTCATGGATCTGGGACTCAGAAACATCCTTAAAGTCCGGTGGGCGGAGTATGTACCAACACCATAAATCTACTGGTTGAGAAGTACTACCATGCTCTCGCACGATTGTATCGTGTGGTTGGCTCGCAGAGCAAGAGATTATATGAAAAAACAACATACCCCGTCTTCACGGATATACAGAGCAAATGAGCAAATAATCGCGCTGGTGGGCGGGATTTGTAATCCCGCCTAAAAACACTATGTGGATTTTCAATCCGGATTATAAGTCCTTATATCGGAAACTCACGTTAACGCGTGATTTAACTAATAATATATTGTTTGTTGAGTACAAGATGTGAATTAAAACGTCAGTATTTTACTGATTTCTCACACTTGAACCAACTGAAATATGTGAGTTTTCAGCTAATTATTTATATGAATGGATTTATTTCACTACTATAATTATGGCGAAACGGATTATCAGATTGTCTTTTTTTCTTCTCTTTTTTCTTTTCATTTCTTGCAATTCCTCAAAAGAAGTTTATATTTTCACATCATTTCATGAGCCTGCTGATGCCGGATTGAGATATCTGTACAGCGAAGATGGATACCATTGGGACAGCATTCCGGGTGTTTGGCTGAAACCAGAATTGGGGAATCAGCAGCTTATGCGAGACCCCTCCATAGTAAAAGGAAAAGATGATACGTATCATTTGGTGTGGACAACGAGTTGGAAAGGCGATAAAGGCTTTGGATACGCCAGTTCGAAAGATTTAATCAACTGGTCGGAGCAAAAAATGATTCAAGTGATGGAGCACGAACCAACGACGGTAAATGTTTGGGCTCCCGAATTATTCTATGATGATGAAGAAGAGCTGTTTTACATAGTGTGGGCTTCCACAGTACCTTTCCGCTTTGAAAAAGGAATAGAAGAGGAGAATAATAATCACAGACTATATTATGTCTCTACCAAGGATTTCGAAACTTTTTCCGAAACTAAATTGTATCTCGACCCAAATTTCAGCGTGATAGATGCAGTGATAGTAAAGCGTGCTCCTAAGGATTATGTACTTGTGCTCAAAGATAACACACGTCCGAATAGAAATCTGAAAATTTCTTTCGGCAATTTTCCGACGGACAAATTTGATACTGTTTCTGCTCCATTTACCGAAGAATTTGTTGAAGGTCCCACAGTTACGAAAGTCGGGGATGACTACCTGATTTATTTCGACATGTACAGGAGAAAAATCTACGGCGCTATGAAAACCAACGATTTTATTAACTTTGAAGATATTACAGAAAAAATCAGCATCCCGAACGGGCACAAGCACGGAACAATTGTGAAAGTGCCCTATTCGATACTAAAAAATTTAAAAAAATCTGCTAAACTTTAAAACGCTGTCGCGCGAAACACACTACCGTGATGCTTTGCCGTACAAAATGTAATCAGCGTATTCCTATCTCCAATTCATAATGAATAAAAAATCAAAGACCATACTTTTTCTCGTTGTTCTTCTGCTGATTTCCGGACTGTCTGCACAAGAGAAAATCCATTATTCCGGGAAAGAAATGTCCAATCCTGCATATCATGACGGGCAACTATCTCCCGTAGTCGGTGTACACAGCATACAAACCATGCGTGCAAACCGCGAAAATCCCGAACCTTCAAATGGTAACGGCTGGACTTATAATCATCAGCCCATGCTCGCTTATTGGAACGGCCAGTTTTTTTTGGAATACCTTTCCGACTTGGTCGATGAGCATGTACCTCCTTCACAGACGCTTCTTCAAACTTCTAAGAATGGCTACGAGTGGTCAAATCCGGTAGTAATTTTTCCGCCTTATAAAGTTCCTGATGGATTCCAAAAGCCTAATGATGACAGAAAAGCAAAAAATCTAACAGCCATCATGCATCAGCGTGTTGGTTTTTATGTCTCTTCATCTGACCGACTGATTGTCATGGGCTATTACGGTATTGCGATGGATAAAAAAGACGACCCGAACGATGGAAACGGAATCGGGAGAGTAGTTCGGGAAATCAAAAAAGATGGTTCGTTTGGGCCTATCTACTTTATCCGGTACAATCACGCCTTTAATGAAAAAAACACCGATTATCCATTTTTCACAAGAAGCAAAGACAAAGGATTTGTGGCAGCCTGCCGGGAGATATTGGACAATCCGCTTTACATTATGCAATGGGTGGAAGAAGCCGATCGGGATGACCCGCTTATCCCTTTGAAAAAAGGATACAAAGCTTTCAATTATTATCGTTTACCGAATGGTGATGTGGCATCACTTTGGAAACATGCGCTCACTTCCATCAGCAGAGATGGCGGCAAAACCTGGTCAGAGCCGATAGAAAGAGCGAAAGGATTTGTCAACAGCAATGCTAAAATCTGGGGACAAAGACTATCCGACGGTACCTATGCCACGGTTTACAATCCTTCCGAATTTCGCTGGCCTTTGGCAATTTCCACAAGCACCGATGGACTTGAATATACCACATTGAATCTGATAAATGGCGAAATTCCGCCAATGCGTTACGGAGGGAATTATAAGTCGTTCGGTCCGCAATATGTCCGTGGCATTCAGGAAGGCAATGGTACGCCCCCCGATAAAAACATGTGGGTTTCCTACAGCATGAATAAGGAAGATATGTGGGTTTCAAAAGTTCCTGTCCCCGTTAAACTTGAACAAACCGTACACGCTGATGACAAGCTGAATACCGCTCGGGAATTAGCGGACTTAACCGAATGGAATATTTATTCTCCGGTTTGGGCACCCGTTTCTTTAGAGAAAAAGGATGGAAACACGTGGATAGCTCTCAGAGACAAAGATCCGTTTGATTATGCTAAAATTGAACGAAAAATACCGAAAACGTCAGAATTAAGCGTATCTTTCCGGCTGATTGCAGATCAGTCAAATCACGGAACTTTACAAATCGAATTTTTAGATGAAAACGGGATATCTTGCTCCCGATTGGAGTTCACGCCCGATGGAATTTTCAGAGCAAAAGGCGGCGCCCGTTTTGGAAATCTGATGCAGTATGAGCCGAATAAAATCTATGATATCCGGGCTGAATTATCTGTTGAAAATAGGAATATAACTGTTTATATCGATGGAAAAAGAGCCGGACAACGGATGTTTTATGCACCTGTGGAAAGCATCGAACGAGTTGCATTCAGAACCGGTAATCTGCGACTGTTTCCCACTCCTGAAACTCCCGCTGATCAGGATTTTGACATTTCGAACGCAGGGGATCAAGATAAACAGGCTGCCTTTTTTATTCGGGATTTTAAAACCTCCGATCGTAAAGCTGAAAATAGCGGAGCCGTTTTGGATTATGAAAATTTCAAGCATTATGCGGAATATTTCAATCAGATGGAACCGGAAACCATTGTTCAGGCAATCCCAAACAGCGAATCAAGCGAATGGATGAAAAACAATATTCCGCTATTTGAATGTCCGCAGAAAAACTTTGAAGAAATTTACTATTTCCGTTGGTGGTCGTTGCGGAAGCACATCAAAGAAACACCGGTTGGTTATGCGATGACCGAGTTTTTGGTCAATCGTTCTTATGCTGACAAATACAATCTGATCGCGTGTGCGATTGGTCATCACATTTACGAATCGCGCTGGCTGAGAAACCCGGAATATATTGAGCAAAACGTGCATACCTGGTTCAGAGGAAATGATGGAAAACCGATGGCAAAACTCCATAATTTCAGTTCCTGGACTGCTGACGCACTTTACAACCGTTATCTTGTGGACAATAAGAAAGATTTTCTTATCGATATGCTTCCGAATCTCACTTCAGAGTATGAACATTGGGAGAATACACATCGCTTAAAATCGGGGCTATACTGGCAGGGTGATGTGCAGGACGGAATGGAAGAGTCAATCAGCGGAGGCAGAAGAAAACAATATGCTCGACCTACTATCAACAGCTACATGTACGGCAATGCCGATGCGCTTTCTAAGATTTATGCCTTGAATGGCGATAAAAAAACGTCTGAATATTACAAGCAGAAGAGAGATTCAATCAAAAATCTGGTTGAAAGCAAGCTGTGGAACACGAAAAGTCAATTTTTTGAAACGCACCGCGTAGATTCATTCGCCAATGTGCGGGAAGCAATCGGTTACATTCCCTGGTATTTTAATTTGCCGAAAGCCGAAAAATTCGACGCTGCCTGGACAAAACTAATGGATGAAAATGCGTTTCTGGCTCCATATGGACATACTACAGCGGAGAGAAATCATCCGCTCTTCAGAAAAGCCGGATGCTGCAACTGCGAGTGGGATGGCGCGGTATGGCCCTTTGCAACAAGCCAGACACTGACCGCCATGGCTAATTTCATGAATAATTATTCTCAAAACGTGGTAAGTCAAAACGATTATTTCCGTCAATTGGAATTATATGTCGAGTCTCAATACCACAGAGGAAGACCGTATATCGGCGAATACTTGGATGAAGTCACCGGTTACTGGCTCAAAGGCGATCAGGAAAGGAGCAAGTTTTACAATCATTCCACATTCAATGATCTGATTATAACCGGACTAATCGGGCTTCGTCCGCAAGAGGGGAACACATTGGTTGTAAACCCATTATTGCCCGAGGGAAAATGGGATTGGTTCTGCTTAGACAATGTCTCCTACCACGGAAAAACAATTACCATTCTTTGGGATAAAAATGGTGATCGTTACCACCAGGGGAAAGGTTTAGTTGTGCTTGTGAATGGAAAAAAAGCTGCCCAAAGCGAGAAGTTAGAAAGGATTGAAGTACCTTTATAAAATCTTATTTCTCCTGATCAATTGTAAGCGATACAATAAAAAAAACTCAACATACGACTTCAAGTCAATATTTTATTATTTCTATGAAACATTTTCTCACCATATTCTCTTTATGTTTGGCCTTATCCGCGAATCATTCGGTTTTTGCGTTGGAAGCAGTGAACCTTACGTGCGAGATGCTGGAATCGCCGATAGCATTGGAAGAAAAAAATCCACGCTTTGGATGGCAGATTTCTTCACAAAAAAATGATATCATGCAAACGGCCTATGTGATTGAGATTTTTAAAAAAGTGAATGGAAAAGAAAAGGTGTTTTGGAAATCGGGGAAAAGGTATTCATCGGAAAGTCAATTGGTTAAATACGATGGAGAAAAAGAGTTTCTTCCTGGAAATGAATACAGTTGGCGTGTGAAAATCTGGGATAACAAGAAGAAATCATCTCGATGGAGCAAAAAAACGACATTCAGAATAGCACCTGATTCACAAAATCTAAATGCAAAATGGATTGGCTCTATTTCCCGAAAAGACGCGAACCTCCCTGCAGGACGAGTTTTTCATTCAGATGAATTGCGAAAACCCGAGAAGCGGGCACTTTGGGCATCGGTAAATCCCGAATCAAACAAAAGCATTTATCTACGCAAGTCTTTCGAATCCGAAAAGAAAATTTCTGAAGCGATCATTCACATTAGCGGACTGGGTTTTTATGAATTATCGATTAATGGAAAAAAAATCGGCGAAAGTGAGTTTGCGCCGCTCTTGAGTGACTATGACAAGACGGTTTACTTCAATACGTTTGATGTAACACAGAATCTGAATACCGGAGAAAATGTTATCGGAGTACTCTTGGGCAATGGATTTTACAATGTTCAGGGCGGAAGGTATCGAAAATTATTAATCAGTTTCGGACCGCCTACATTATTTCTAAAACTGCAGATAAAGTTTACCGATGGTTCGACAAAAGAGATAATTTCCGATGAAAACTGGAAATTCAGCTACTCGCCGATAACTTTTAACTGCATATATGGAGGTGAAGACTACGATGCCACGCGTGAACAAAACGGCTGGGACAAACCGGGCTTTAATGACAGTTCATGGTCGAGAGTGGTGGTTCAGGAAGCTCCAAAGGGTGTCTTGAGACCTCAACAAACTACTCCCGTGAAAATTATGGAGCGTTACGGAGTTAAAAAATCGACCCGGCTTTCCGACAAAAGCTATGTGTTAGATATGGGGCAAAATTTAGCCGGATTTCCTGAAATTACTGTCAGCGGGAATAAGGGTGACACAATTCGGCTGACACCCGGAGAATCGCTGAATGAGGACGGAACAGTAAGCCAGAAGCAGACCGGGAGTAAACATTACTACGAGTACATTTTAAGCGGCAATGGTGACGAGACTTGGCATCCGCGCTTTTCTTACTATGGATATCGTTATATTCAGGTTGATGGCGCGGTTTCGAATGTGGATAAAAATCCCGCTATAAATGCGCCTGTTTTAAAGGATATTACTTCTTGTTTTATCTATAATTCAGCAAGAAAAATTTCTTCATTCGAGTCGTCGAATCAGATTTTCAACGATGCGCACCGCATTATCGGAAAAGCCGTGAGAAGCAATATGCAGGCTGTTTTCACAGACTGTCCGCATCGGGAAAAGTTGGGCTGGTTAGAGCAAGTTCACCTGAACGGACCGGGACTTTACTACAATTACGATCTTCGAACTTTTATCCCAAAAGTGATGCAGGATATCAGTGATTCGCAGCTACCAAACGGATTAGTCCCGAGCATTTCACCCGAGTATGTCGAATTTGAAGGCGGATTCAGGGATTCGCCTGAATGGGGAAGCACATCGGTTATCGGACCTTGGATGTATTACGAGAATTACGGTGACAACTCGCTGATAATAAAGCATTACGATGTGATGAAAAACTATGTGAATTACCTTACTTCGACAGCAGAAAATCACATTGTTTCGCACGGGCTCGGAGATTGGTACGATTATCACGGTGAAAAAGCCGGATTTTCAAAAAACACACCGATTCCACTCGTGGCAACTGCTCATTACTACCGGGTCTTGATATTGATGTCAAAATCGGCAAGAATGGCAGGAAAGATAGCTGATGAAACTCATTTTACGACGTTGGCTCAGCAAGTAAAAAAAGCGTTTAACAACAAGTTCTTTGACAGCCAAACCAGACAGTACGGCACCGGCAGTCAGGCTTCAAATGCAATTCCGCTGTTCCTCGATCTTGTTGACGAGCACAACAAAAAAGCTGTTTTGGAAAACTTAGTTAAAGACATACAAAAACAAGGTAACAAGCTCACTACGGGTGATGTCGGCAATCGGTATTTGTTTCAAACTTTGGCAGAAAACGGGCTGAATGAACTGATGTTTACAATGCACAATCACGAAGAAGTGCCGGGTTACGGTTATCAGATAAAATTTGGCGCTACGACGCTTACAGAGCAGTGGAATCCGAGTTTTGGGACATCGTGGAATCACTTTATGATGGGGCAAATTGATGAATGGTTTTTCAAATGGTTAGGCGGAATTCAGTTTGAACCTGAAAATCCGGGTTATAAGAAAATCATTATAAATCCACAAGTTGTAGGCGATTTGAACTATGTATCAACTTCCACAGAAACGCTTTACGGGAAAATTTCGGTAGAATGGAAGCGAGAAAGCGATATTTTTGATTTGAAAATAAATATACCGGCCAACACGGAAGCAAGAGTATTTCTCCCAAACAACACATCCCAATCTGTTGGAAGCGGACAACATGCTTTTTCAGTTAAATTATAAAATTGCAACTCAACATGAAAAATAGACTCCTTCTTTTTACCATATTGGCTGCTTTGCCTCTCTTTTTATTTTCCAAAAACGTGAATATGAAATCGGCGGGAGCGGATGATAAAGGAAAAAAACTTAATACAAAGCTGATAAATAAAACGATTGAAAACTTATCGGCAAAAGGTGGCGGGACACTCTATTTCCCGGCCGGAAAATACCTGACCGGACCGATAAAATTAAAAAGCAACATCACCATAGATCTTGAATCGGGAGCCGTATTGTTGTTTTCAGATAATTTTGACGATTATTTGCCTTTTGTCGAAATGCGCTATGAAGGGGTGGTAATGAAGAGTTTCTCACCGCTGTTTTATGCTGTTGATCAAGAAAACATAACCATAAAAGGAAGGGGATTAATTGATGGACAAGGAAAAAAATGGTGGGACGAATTTTACCGTGTGATAATTGATTTACAAAAAAACGGCGTTCAGGATCTGAATAAATACCAACCGCTTTGGGATAAGGAGAATGACGTGGAGGAACTTTACAAAGAAACAAACGAAGACTACGTAAACACATTGAAAAGACGGTTTTTCCGCCCGCCACTTTTTCAGCCGATTCGCTGTAAAAACATATTAATTGAAGGGGTAAAAATTGTCAATTCTCCTTTTTGGACAATCAATCCTGAATTTTGCCAAAACATCACGGTCAAAGGGGTTACGATAATTAATCCTCCCTCACCCAACACCGATGGTATTAACCCGTCTTCATGCAAAGATGTGCATATATCCGACTGCCACATCAGCGTTGGTGATGATTGCATAACACTGAAATCCGGCAGGGACTTGCAGGGGAGAAACTACGCTACTCCCTGTGAAAATATCACAATTACCAACTGCACTATGCTTGCCGGGCACGGCGGAGTGGTGATAGGCAGCGAAATGAGTGGCGATGTACGTAAAGTTACCATTTCCAACTGTGTCTTTGATGGAACAAACCGAGGAATACGTATAAAATCGACTCGCGGACGCGGAGGAATAGTGGAAGAGATAAGAGTCAGCAATGTGGTGATGAAAAACATTAAAGATGAAGCGATAATTTTGAATTTGTACTACAGTAAAATGCCCCGGGTGGAAATTACGGAAAGAACGCCGATTTTCAGAAATATCCACGTGTCAAATTTGACAGGATCAAATGTAAATACAGCTGTGAAAATTTTAGGATTAGAAGAAATGCCGGTGTCAGAAATTTCATTGAATAATATTAACATTGCCTCCGAACGAGGTGTAATAATTGATCGGGCTAAAAACATAACGCTAAGCGATGTTCGCATTGATGCATCGACCGGTGTTCCGTTTGATATTGCAAACACCGAAAATGTGCATCTGAGCAATGTCTGGACCATTACACCAAAAGCCGATAAAGCGTTAATCCGACTTTCCGATACGAACGGAACCTTTATTCAGGGGTGCTTTCCGCTGCCCGGAAATAAAGCGTTTTTACGATTAGACGGCGAGAATAAAGATATAATCCTGTCGGGAAATTACCTGAACAGATTACCTGATTTTTTCGATAGCGGTGGTTCCGGAAGTCAGGATGGATTGATAATTCAATAAAGAATACCTAATAACAATGACACGAAAAATTATAACTATATTTACGGTTTTCTTCGTTTTTTCATTTGTCGCCAAAGCCCAGCTTTCTTATGAAAACCGATACGAACGACCCTTGGGAACTGTTTTGAACGAGATTTCAGAACGATTCAATGTGCGTTTGTCGTATGAAATAGATACAATAGGGAAAAAACTCCCTTACGCGGATCATCGAATCAGACCTTATTCGTTAGAAGAAACGCTGACCAATGTTCTGGCGCCGTTTGATTACAAATTTGTAAAGCAAAACGACAGCTATTACAAGCTGAAAACATACGAATATCACCGCAGGTCAGAGGAAGAAGGCAAGAAAATGCTGGAGTATCTGATCGCTACTTATTCAGACAAGAATTCATGGGAGCAGCGAAAAGCTTGTTTGAAAAAAGAAATCAGAGAAAAATTGGATATTGATAACTTGCTGAGCAAAAGGACAAATTCAAAGCCAATCCTCTCCAAAATAAGAAAGTATAACGGATACACCGTTCAAAATTTTGCAATTGAAACCTTGCCCGGACTTTACACCACAGGCTCTATTTACACGCCGACTCGGAAAGGAAATCACGCGTTGATTATTTCTCCAAACGGGCACTTCGGACACGGCAGATACCGTGAAGACCAGCAGCAACGAATGGGAACCTTAGCTCGAATGGGCGCTGTCTGTGTCAGCTACGACCTGTTTGGATGGGGAGAATCGGCACTCCAAGTGGGAAGCGCATCGCATAGAACGAGTGCCGCCCATGTGATTCAGTTGATGAACGGAATTACGATTTTGGATTATATGCTGACCCGTAAAAATATCGATAAAGATCGAATTGGCGCAAATGGCGGCTCAGGCGGTGGCACACAGACCATTTTACTCTCTGCGTTAGACGATCGGTTTGACGCGATTGCCCCGGTAGTGATGCTTTCATCCTATTTCGATGGAGGCTGTCCGTGCGAAAGCGGAATCCCGGTCACGACTTCTTGCGGCGGAACCAACAATGCTGAAATCGGAGCTCTTTTCGCGCCAAAACCGATGCTTGTCGTCTCGGATGGAAAAGACTGGACAGCCACGAATGCGGAAGTGGAATACCCTTATCTAAAAAAAATATATAATTTTTATGGTGCTGAAAATCGGGTTCAGAATATACATCTCCCCGATGAAGGGCACGATTTTGGAATCAATAAACGGAATGCTGTTTATGATTTTTTTGCATCGGTTTTTAGTTTGGACAAATCGAAATTGGATGAGAAGTTAGTCACAATCGAACCTGAAGAGGCGATGAAGTCATTTGGGAAAAACGGGGAATTGATGCCTGAAAATGCAATTCGTTCATTCGATGCCCTCTCTGAATATTTTGATAAAAAACTTTACGCTCAGTTACGCTCCGATTTGTCTCTCGAAAAAAAATCACAAGACTGGGTTTCTTCATTGAATTTAACCGACGAAAAAGACATTTCATTCTTAAATACACTGATTTACAATCATTTAAGAAAAGTACGCGACTGGCACAATGATCATCCGTACACGACGGTTCCGGAAGGAATTAACCCGTTGAACGGCAACAAATTAACGATACTTGACCGGCAAATGATCGCCAATTCCGCTAAGCCGAAAGAAATACACGAAACGTTGATGAATGGGTTGAGAAGAGTGCTGACTGAAGAACAGGTTGAGCATATTCTGGATAAATACACCGTCGGGAAAGTAGCTTTCACAATGAATGGCTACAAAGCGATTGTGCCCGATTTGACACCAAAAGAGGAAGAGTTTATTCTGAAAAACCTGAAACAGGCACGTGAAGAAGCGATTGATTATAAAAATATGAATCAAATTTCCGCTATTTTTGAAATCTACAAAACAAAATGTGAAAACTACCTGAACGAAAACGGCCGAAACTGGCGTCAGCTTTATAAGGATTTTGTAAAGAAAGTAAACGAAGAAAAAGAAGCAAAAAAGAAACTTGAAAATAAAAATTAATATGAAACAGTTCTCAATTAAATGGGTTGTATTTACTCTTATACTCGGATTTTCACTGAATATTTCCGCGAGTAAACATTTTTTATGGTATGATAAACCGGCCAATGTGTGGACAGAAGCTCTTCCGCTCGGGAATAGCCGTTTAGGCGCAATGGTGTTCGGAAATCCCGTGATGGAGCAGATTCAGCTCAATGAAGAGACGCTCTGGGCTGGTCGTCCGAACAGCAATGCCAACCCCGAGGCATTGGAAAACATTCCAAAAGTCAGGGAACTGGTTTTTGCCGGGAAATATGTAGAAGCGCAGGATTTGGCAACAGAAAAAGTGATGTCCGCTACCAGCCATGGAATGCCCTATCAGACATTCGGAGATTTGAGAATTTCATTTCCCCGACACACCAATTACACCGACTATTACCGTGAATTAGATCTTGATTCGGCTATCGCCACTGTAAAGTACAAAGTTGGAGATGTGAATTACAAGCGTGAATACATCTCATCATTTGCAGATCAGGTGGTAACTGTAAGACTTACCGCCGACAAACCCAATTCACTCAGTTTCAACGCCCATTTAACATCTCCGCACCGGGATGTTAAAGTCAATACCGGAAGTGATTACATTTCTTTATCAGGCACTTCTTCTGCTCACGAAAGGGTATCGGGGAGAGTGAATTTTCAAGGCCGGATCTCTGCAAAAGTAACCAACGGAAAGTCGGTATATCAAGATGGAGTTTTATCCGTGGAGGATGCCAATGAAGTAATAATCTACATTTCTATTGCCACAAACTTTGTCAACTACAACGACATTTCAGCCGATGAAGTGAAGCGGGTTACCGACTATTTGGAGAAAGCGAAGAGAAATGATTACAGTCAATCGAGAAAGAAGCACATCGATTTCTATAAAAAATATTTAAACAGAGTCAGCCTGAATCTTGGAAAAGACGAGTATGCACATATCCCAACCGATCGGCGAGTGATGAATTTCAAACAGACAAACGATGCCCATTTGGTGGCAACATATTTTCAATTTGGAAGATACTTGCTGATTTCCAGCTCGCAGCCGGGTGGTCAACCTGCTAATTTACAAGGAATTTGGAATGACAAGCTGTTTCCTTCCTGGGACAGTAAATACACCACGAATATCAATCTTGAAATGAATTACTGGCCGGCAGATATTACAAATTTGCAGGAGTTAAACGAACCGCTTTTCCGATTGATAAAAGAAGTATCTGAGACCGGCACAGAGACTGCAAAAATAATGTATGGAACTAATGAAGGTTGGGTTTTGCATCACAATACCGACATCTGGCGAATCACAGGACCTGTTGACAGAGCGCCTTCCGGAATGTGGCCTACAGGTGGCGCATGGCTCTGCAGACATCTCTGGGAGCATTATTTATACACAGGAAATGTTGAGTTTTTGAGAAAAATCTATCCCATTATGAAGGGGTCAGCAGTATTTTTCGACAAAATAATGGTTTATGAGCCGGAGCACAATTGGTTGGTAGTAAGTCCATCCAATTCACCTGAAAACACGCACGCCGGAAGTGGAAATAAATCTACGACAGCAGCTGGCGTAACTATGGACAATCAACTGATATTCGACCTTTGGCACTCGATTATTTATGCTTCGGAAATATTGAATACGGATAAAGAATTTGCCGGAAAACTGAAAAAGCGTCTTGCCGAAATTCCGCCAATGCAGATCGGGAAATGGGGGCAACTGCAAGAATGGATGCATGATTGGGATAATCCGAATGACAAGCACCGCCACGTTTCACACTTGTACGGACTCTTCCCGAGCAGCCAAATTTCTCCTTTCCGTACACCGGAGTTATTCAGCGCGGCACGCACTTCGCTGATTGCGCGCGGAGATCCCTCCACCGGTTGGTCAATGGGCTGGAAAGTGTGTCTGTGGGCACGTTTGTTAGATGGCGATCATGCGTACAAGCTCATTACCGATCAGCTCACTTTAGTGAATGAGCCGAGTGGTCCGGGTGGAACTTATCCGAATCTGTTTGATGCTCACCCTCCGTTCCAAATAGATGGAAATTTCGGTTGTACAGCCGGGATTGCTGAAATGCTGATGCAAAGCCACGATGGGTTTATTTATGTTTTGCCCGCGCTCCCTTCTATATGGAAAGATGGAGAAATAAACGGATTGCTGGCTCGCGGAGGTTTTGAAATGGACATAAAATGGAAAAATGGGGAAGTAAGCGAAATCACCATTAAATCAAATAATGGAGGAAATTGCCGACTGCGTTCGTTGACAAAATTGAAAGGGAAAGGACTGAAAAACACTAAAGGGGAAAACCCAAATTCATTATTTGAAGTACCCAAAACCCCGAAACCATTGATAAATTACGCGGAAACACTTCCCGAGACAGGCATTAAAAAATCGTATTTATATGATTTGAAAACGGTAAAAGGACAAACTTATACTATCTATAAAAGATAAAACTCTTACGGCGACAACGAATGGTTTTTGTCCGTTGTTGCATTTTATATGTACTTCAAACCCAAACTGCAGATAGTCCAATGAAACTTCTTTTAAAATCAGTCTTTGTGTTAGTAATCATTTTCGCACTCTCTTCCTGCAATAAAAAAGAAGAAAACGAAGAGTTGTGGTCGGTGAAAATGGCAAAATCTGAAATGGTTCGTTTTCCGGAACTTTGGATGATAGAAAACGCGAAAAAACCCAGATGGACTTACACATTCGGATTGGTAGCTAAATCAATGCTCGAACTGACAAAACATACGGGTGATTCAGCCTATTTTTATTACACAAAAAATTACGCGGACAGCCTAATCAATGAATTTGGGCAAATAAAAACATATGACAGGGAATCGTACAATATCGACCACATCAGCCCCGGAAAAATGCTTTTTGATTTGTACGAAACAACCCGAGAAGATAAATACAAAGCGGCGCTTGACACCCTTCGGAATCAGCTGAAAACACATCCTCGAACTGCTGAAGGAGGATTTTGGCACAAACTAAAGTACCCTCACCAAATGTGGCTCGACGGACTGTTTATGGCATCTCCTTTTTTAGTGGAATATGGGGAAAAATTCAATGAACCCGCACTTTTCGATGAAGCTGTGCATCAGCTGAAATTAGTAGCAAAACACACCTACGATGAGGAAACCGGTCTTTTCTATCACGGCTGGGATGAATCGCGTGAGCAGTATTGGGCAGATAAAAACACGGGCACTTCACCCGGATTCTGGTCAAGAAGCTTAGGATGGTACGGAGCCGCGTTAGTGGACGCGCTCGATTTTATTCCGGAAGAAACTGAAGGACGAGACAGTCTGATAACATTAGTAAATACGGTGGTTAGAGCCATTAAAAAATACCAAGACCCCGAATCGGGAGTATGGTATCAAGTGACAGACTTAGGTGATAGAGAAGGCAATTACTTAGAATCTTCCGCTTCTTCCTTGTTTGTCTATATTCTGTCAAAAGCGCTGAACAACGGCTATATTGATTCAGAATACAAGGAAAATGCGGTTAAAGGATTTGAGGGAATAATCGATAACTTTATTAAAAAAGAAGAAAACGGAACTTATACAATTACGAATTGCTGCGCTGTTGCCGGATTGGGTGGTGATAAAGGAAGACGTGATGGCAGTTTTGAATACTACATCAGTGAACCGGTGATAGAAAATGACCCGAAATCAGTTGGCGCTTTTATTTTCGCCGCTATCGAATTTGAAAAACAAAATAAAACGAAATAATATGAGAACAATAAGAATAATTTTACTTTCTGTATTCACAATACTGATTTTTGCAGGAAGTCTTAACGCGCAAGACAGAAAACCCAATTATATTCCCTGGAAAAACGGGAAATTAGTTGTTGATGAGAGCAATCGGTACCTTCGTCATGAGAATGGCACTCCGTTCTTCTGGTTGGGAGAAACGGGATGGTATCTTCCGGCAAGATTAGACAGGGACGAAGCCGAATATTACCTTGAACAATGTCGTCAAAAAGGATATAACGTGGTTCAGGTGATGGTAATGAATACCATGCCGGCCATAAATACTTATGGGAAATGGGCTTTGCCGGATGGATTCAATTTCAAAAACATCGACAAAAAAGGAGAATATGGATATTGGGATCATATGGATTACATTATTCAGGCAGCAGAACGAAAAGGAATTTATATCGGAATGGTTTGTGTGTGGGGATCTCCGGTGAGTCAGGGTAAAATGTCTGTTTCCGAAGCGGAGAAATACGGAAAATTTCTTGCAGAAAGATATAAAAACAGCCCCAATATTATCTGGTTTATCGGTGGCGATATCAGAGGTGATGTGAAGACGGATGTTTGGAAATCACTGGCAAAAAGTATCCGCGCCATTGACTCAAATCATCTCATGACTTTCCATCCACGCGGCAGAACCATGTCAGGAACCTGGTTTCATAACGAACCCTGGCTCGATTTCAACATGTTTCAATCCGGACATCGCAGATACGGACAGCGCATGGGCGACGGAGAATATCCGATTGAAGAAAACACGGAAGAGGACAACTGGCGGTTTGTGGAGCGAAGTTTTGAGCTGAGCCCCCTGAAGCCCGTGATTGACGGAGAGCCAATTTATGAAAATATACCGCAGGGACTGCATGATCCGAATGAAATTCGCTGGAAAGATTATGATGTGCGGCGCTATGCATATTGGTCTGTTTTCGCCGGGTCATTCGGACACACCTACGGAAACAATTCGATTATGCAGATGAAAAAAAACGGAATCGGTGGCGCTTACGGCGCGGATGAACCTTGGTATGAAGCGCTGAATAATCCGGGAATGAACCAGATGAAATACTTGAAAAATCTCATGCTGACATTGCCTTTTTTCGATAGAATTCCCGATCAATCGGTCATATCCGGCACTAACGGAACTCAGTACGACCGAATTATTGCTACACGCGGCAAGGATTATTTGTTAGTTTACAACTATACAGCCCGTTTTATGAATATAGATCTTACCAAAATATCCGGTACCAAGAAAAATGCTTGGTGGTATAGTCCGGTAAATGGATCATTAGAGTATATCGGCGAATTTGACAATGAAATTACTCGTTTTATAGACGACAGCGGATACCGCGCGGGAAATGACAAAGTGCTGATAGCCATAGATTCGTCAAAAGATTATATCAAGACTGACTGGCGTGAACTGCCCAACGCGGAAGATAAATTTCAGAAATAAAAAAAAAGTACCTCTGCCTCTATGTTGAAAAAAATAAAAATATTATGCTCTATTTTAGCGCTGATTTTTCTTGCTACTCCTGCATTTGGAGTGATTACGGTAGGAGATTTACGCTGCGAAATGCTTGAAAATCCGATTGGGATTGACACAAAGAACCCGAGATTAAGCTGGCGGATTTTTGCAACTACCGAACGCAATGTACACCAGACTTCATATAGAATTATTGTTGCTTCCACAGAAGAAAAACTAACTGAAAATGTAGGTGATATCTGGGACTCCGGGACTATCAATTCAAGCGAATCACAATGGATTAAAACATTCGGGAAACCGCTGAAAAGTAACGAGTTTTATTACTGGAAAGTGCTGGTTCAAACCAATAAAGGTACAGCGACTTGGAGTCCTCCCGCGTTTTGGAGTATGGGGATTTTGTCGGAAAATGATTGGAAGTCACAGTGGATAGGTATGGATAAAGCGTCTCCCTGGGATTCTGAAACACAGTTTTCGAGACTTTCCGCAAGGTATCTCCGAAAAAACTTCCGGATTGAAAAACAAGTCAAAAAAGCTGTTGTTCATCTTGCCGGTTTAGGGCTTTACGAACTTTATATAAATGGAGAACGAATCGGAGATCAAGTATTGGCTCCGGCTCCGACCGATTATCGGAAATCGATTCTGTATAATAGTTATGATGTGACAGAAAACTTGAAATCGAATCAAAATGCGATAGGAGTAATTCTCGGGAACGGTCGTTACTACACAATGCGTCAAGCGTATAAACCTTATAAAATCGCAAATTTCGGCTATCCGAAATTACGGTTGGCTTTTTACATTGACTACACCGATGGTACTCGTGAAGTGATCGGCAGTAATGCCACCTGGAAGCTGAATGCCGATGGGCCTATTCGCACCAACAATGAATACGACGGTGAAGAATACGATGCCCGAAAAGAACTTACGGGCTGGAATACCGCCGAATACGATGACTCTGCCTGGCTGCCAGCCGAGCGAGTAGCCATTCCTTCAGGCGCGCTCCATGCCCAAATGATGCAAGGAATGAAGGTGGTAGATACATTAAAACCGCAATCAATCAATGAGATTTCTCCCGGAAAATACATATTGGATATGGGTCAAAATATGGTTGGCTGGATAAAGTTACAAGTAAAAGGCATAAAAGACGAAACCATACAGCTTCGGTTTGCTGAGACTCTTCAGGATGATGGAAATATCTATGTGAGAAATTTAAGGGATGCGAAAGTTACCGATAAATATACGTTCAAAAGCAATTCTGAGGAATCATGGGCGCCGATTTTTGTTTATCACGGGTTTCGCTATGTGGAAATAACCGGATATTCAGGAAAATTAACCAAAGAAAATTTCTTAGGTGAGGTTGTAAATGACAAAATGGAGGTGATTGGTGCTATCGAAACATCTAACAGCATCGTCAACCGAGTGATGAAAAACGCCTATTGGGGAATTCAAGGAAACTATAAAGGCATGCCGGTAGATTGCCCGCAACGAAATGAGCGTCAACCCTGGCTTGGTGATCGGACTATGGGATCATTTGGCGAAAGCTTTATTTTTGAGAATGTACAGCTCTACAGCAAATGGGTGGACGATATTCGTGAAGCACAACGACAAGACGGCTGTATTCCCGATGTGGCGCCGGCGTTTTGGAATTATTATTCAGACAATGTAACCTGGCCCGCAGCTTTGCCCTTTACGTTAGATATGCTTTACACGCAGTTTGGAAATTTGCGGCCGATTGAGAAAAATTACGATGCCGTGAAAAAATGGCTTGAGTATATGAAAGACGAATATATGAACGAAGAATATATCGTCACCCGTGACATATACGGCGATTGGTGTGTACCTCCCGAATCTCCGGAACTGATACACGCGCAAGATCCAAGACGGAAAACGGACGGTTCGCTTATGTCAACAGCATACTATTTCAAGATTTTACAGTTGATGGAAAAGTTTGCGAATTTACAAGGCAAATCCGCGGATGCACAGCAATTCAAGGCGTTAGCTTCCAACATTAAGTCAGCATTTAACAATCAGTTTTTCAACTCTGACAGTCTGTTTTACGGAAATAATTCAGCTACATCCAATCTGTTGCCATTGGCTTTTGATATGATTCCCGAAAAACACAGAAAACAGGTTGAGAATCATGTAATCAATGAAATTCTGGTTAACAACAAAGGTCATATCAGTACGGGAGTGATCGGCTCTCAGTGGATACTTAGAGAATTCTCAAAAATGGGAAGACCCGATATTTCTTTCTTGCTGGCATCAAACAAAAGCTATCCAAGCTGGGGATATATGGCGGAAAAAGGCGCTACAACCATTTGGGAACTATGGAATGGCGATACGGCGAATCCTGAAATGAACTCGGGCAACCACGTAATGCTTTTGGGTGATTTTATTCCGTTTGCTTACCAAAATTTAGCCGGAATCCAATCAGACACCGATGAGGTAGCATTCAAGAAAATCATAATGAAGCCTGATTTCGATATTCAAGAACTCAGTTTTGTAAATGCTTCGTATAAAACACCTTATGGAACTGCAAAGAGTAGTTGGAAAAAGAGCTTTAAACATGTGGAATGGGATATTACCGTTCCTGCCAACAGTCGGGCTGTACTCTTCTTTCCAAAAAACAGCATTAATATTTCCGAAAACAAGAAAGCATTAAACAGAATTGAAGGTGCAAAAAATATTGGAAATAATGAAAATCACATCATTTGGGAAATTGGTTCAGGAAGCTACTCTTTTACATTTGACCGAGACTTAGAAGCCGGGATCTGGCGTAAAGGCATTGTGGAAGAGGGATTTATCTATGAAAATGCTCCATTTCCTGAGTGTCATGCAGCTACCATTGTCGAGACTCCAAAAGGTTTGGTTACGGCATTTTTTGGCGGGACAAAAGAACGGAATCCCGATGTTGAAATTTGGGTTTCACGTAAGGTAAAAAACAAATGGACACCTCCTGTTTCAGTTGCAAACGGCATTATTAACGACACGTTACGCAAAGCATGCTGGAATCCGGTATTGTTTCAAGTGCCGCACGGTGAGCTGATTCTATTCTACAAAATCGGAAATTCTGTATCGGACTGGACCGGACATTTAATCCGCTCATTTGACAACGGGAAAACCTGGTCAAAACCGGAACATTTGCCAAAAGGATTTATCGGGCCTGTGAAAAACAAACCGATAATGATGGGTAAAAAAATGATAAATCCATCGAGTTTAGAGGGAAGTCCGGGCTGGAGAGTCCATTTCGAAATGACAGAAGACAAAGGGAAAACCTGGAGAAAAGTGGGTGAGATAAACGACGGCAAGAAAATCAACGCCATTCAGCCGAGTATTCTTGTATATCCTGATGGGAAACTACAAATTCTCTGTCGAACACGCAACAGCGCGATAGCCGAAGCTTGGTCTTCTGATAATGGTGAAACCTGGAGTGAAATGACATTATCCGATATGCCAAATGCAAATTCCGGGACAGATGCCGTGTCACTTAAAGATGGACGCCAGTTGCTGGTTTATAATCATGTCAGGCCTCCCGAAGGATTGACAAAAGGGCCACGAACCCCACTGAATGTGGCATTGTCTGAGAATGGGAAAAAATGGTTCGCGTCATTGATTCTGGATGATTCGCCGATTAGCCAATACTCCTATCCATCGGTAATTCAGAGCAAAGATGGATTAGTACATATTGTTTACACTTGGCGACGTCAACGAATCAAGTATGTAAAAGTTGATCCGAAAAAAATGGAGATGTTAGAGATAAAGGAGGGACAATGGCCCGGAAGCTAAATGAAACAGCCATGTAATCCGTCAATTAACGAAGAGAAACAAGCGAATGTACCGATAGCTCTCTCCAACTGACCTTGATAAAGTCGTCATGACTTCTAAAATTTTGTTCGTTAATGGGACATTGGCCGTTTCAGCGGCCTTGATCGTTGTGAATTAAAAATGCAAAATGCCGCTACAAGCAACAGATTGTAATTGCGAGAAAAGTCAAGATCACCCCGATGGTAAAAAGATAACACACAAACAATTGAAAATTAACTTTCTGAAAAAATGACACAATATAAACTGTGTCATTTTTTTTATTTTCTGCTGTATCCAAATCAAATAATTGAGTACATAATCCTTAAAATTAAGTCTTTTATTTAAAATCTTATCACAAATAAACACATAAAACTAAAAAACTTATGAGGAATCATGATTTCACACCATTATGTCTTCTTAGTAATTACTTGCAAAAAATTAAAACAATTTTAATTTTTTGCGGGTTTTTAGTAGGAATTTTATTTTGTTTTCCGGCATCCGTATTCGCGAGTGAGATTACAGAAAACAATAGTATGCAGAATGCTCTACTTCAATCTGCCAATGTACAAGGAGTTGTACTTGACGAGAATGGAGATCCTTTAATTGGAGTGTCGGTTATCTTACCGGGCACTTCTGTTGGTGTAATTTCTGATGTAAACGGAAATTTTTCGATAAATATCCCAAGCGCCGGAAACTTACAATTTTCGTATGTTGGCTATAAAAGTCAAACTGTCTATGTGCAACCCGGCACTGTTGGGCTCAAAGTAGTATTGGAGCCGGACATAAACATCTTGGACGAAGTTGTAGCCATTGGGTACGGAACTGCAATAAGGAGAGATTTGACCGGTGCTGTTTCTTCTGTTAGAAGTGAGGAAATAACTTTAGCACCTACGGTAAATCCCATGGAGGCTATTCAAGGAAGAGTAGCCGGCTTAGACATAACCAAATCCTCCGGTCAGGCGGGTGCGGGTGTTGCTATCCAGTTGCGTGGCAGAAGATCATTTACCGCTTCAGGAAATCCTTTGTTCTTGATAGATGGACTTCCGGGAGATTATTCTTCCCTAAATCCAAATGACATTGAGAGTATAGAAGTGTTGAAAGATGCTTCATCAACAGCGATTTACGGATCTGCAGGATCGAATGGTGTAATAATTATTACAACCAAAAGTGGTAAAGAAGGCAAAATGAACGTCAATTTCAACAGCTATGTCGGGTTTAATGGATGGTCGGTACTACCTGAGGTACAGGATGGAGAAAGTTATTTAAATGTCCGCAGACTTGCCAAACAAGAATCCGGTACTTATATTGATGATTCAGATGCGCTTGGATTAGCTCTTTATGAAGCTTATAAGGAAGGACTGACAATTGACTGGCTTGAGGCAATATTAAAGCCCGGTTATACGCAGAACTATTCATTGTCTTTGTCGGAAGGAACTGATAAGAGAAAAAATTATTTCTCTTTGAATTACTCGCAAGAAGATGGTCAATATGAAAGAGATCAATATAAACTATTATCAACTACATACAAAATTGATTATAAAGTTAGAAACTGGCTCTCTATCGGAATGAATGTTCAGGGTGCTTACAGAAATCAAAGCAGAGCATACAGTAAGCTTGACCGAGTCATGGCTACTACTCCATACGGCGCTCTTTTTGATGAAGATGGAAATATAAATCCCTTCCCGGTTGTGGGTGACAACAGGCAAGTAAACTTGCTTCTCAACAATAATAAAGATGTTTACACAAACGACAATCGGAGATTAAATCTTTACATTACTCCATTTTTAAGAATCAATCCGCTAAAGGGTCTAACAATTGAAACAAGAGTGAACGGAGCTCTCGGATTTAACACAGGACAATCATATACCGGATATTTTTCCTACCAATATTATGATCAAGCAGGTATAGGGGCTGTCGGTGCAGATCCATTAGAAAACAAGTCACTTGTAACTGGTACAGTCAGCAGCAGCCATGGCTATAGCTATAAGTGGGAGAATATTCTCACCTATAACCTCAATTTAGACAACCACGCGTTTACATTAACCGGAGTTACCGCTTACGGACATTCACAAAATATCAACTCGTTTGCAACGGCAGATGGAATTACAAGCAATATCTATAAATGGACGAACTTGGGGGCAGCGACAGGCAGCAAAACGGTTTCATCCGGTTACTCGATGGGTAAAAGCCTCGGATTTATTGGTAGAATAAACTACTCGTATCTGGGTAGATACTTGCTTTCTGCCTCTGTACGGCATGATGGAGACTCCAGACTTGCTGAAGGACATAAGTGGGATACATTCCCTGCCGTTAACGCAGGATGGAGAATTTCAGATGAATCATTTATGGAATCAACGAGAAGTTGGTTAGATAATGCTAAAATCAGAGCCGGCTATGGCGTAACAGGTACTGCGGGAATCAGCGCTTATGACTCTTGGTCACTTTTAACTCAGGGAAATTACACGCTGGCAGGTGAAAAAATCACCAGTTACAGATATCCGGAAGTTGTCTCCAATCCACTTTTAACTTGGGAAAAATCATATAACACCAATATAGGATTAGATTTATCTTTCCTGAAAAACAGAATTGACGTTGTTTTTGATTATTATATTACAGATACGAAAGGTGTAATCTGGACTCAGCCGATTCCAATTACAAATGGTGGTCCGGATGCGACAAAATTCTTTAATCAGAAGGTTAATATCGCATCAACCCAGAATAAAGGTTTTGAAATGACATTAAATTCACGAAACATTCAAACACGTGATTTTAAATGGAATTCGACTTTGACTTTCAGTAAAAATAAAGAAAAAGTAGTGTCGCTTGGAGATGGAACGCAGGATTTTGTTACGAATGGAAACTATACGCTTTCCATCGGATCACCGATAAACTCATTCTTTAACCATAAAATTCAAGGTGTATGGCAATATGGAGAAGAAGCTGATGCTGAAGTATTTGGCGCTGTACCCGGTCATTTGAAAATCGACATCCCGGACTTAATAAAATTGTCTGATGGAGAGTATCAAAAAACGACTATTGATGAAAATGGCGAAGAAGTTATTACGGTTTACAATGCGGCTAATCCTTACAACATAGGCGATAACGATCGGCAGATTATAGGACATAATTCTCCTGATTGGTCTTTGGGATTCCAAAACACATTACAGTGGAAGAATTTTGATTTTTCTGTTTATATGTTTGCTCGGATGGGACAAATGATTAAATATGATATTCTCACCAACTATGATCCAACAGGTGGTAAGAATTTCCCGAAATATTTTAATTATTGGACTTCTACAAATCCTTCAAATGATTTCCCTGCATTGAATTCAGAAAATGAATTGAAAGACTATAAAGGTTACATGGCGCTCGCATACGTTGATGGATCTTTCTTTAAAGTAAAAAATGTCACCTTGGGTTATACGCTACCCAGATCTCTTTTGAGCAAATTTCAAATTGACAACTTGAGATTCTATGGCACATTAACAAATCCTCTAATTATAGCAAGAAGTCATTTACTGAAAGATTATGATCCGGAAATGAATGGAGAAATTGACTTCCCGCTAACCAGACAACTTGTTTTTGGTGTAAACCTAACATTCTAAAATATATACGGAAATGAAAAATAAATTATTAAAACTCACATTGGCATTTGGTATTGTATCACTATTGTTTTCTTGTAATTTGGATGAGTATAATCCTTCTGCGGGAGATGGTACAACCAATGCGTTTACTGGCTGGTATGGATTACAGACATACTGTTATTCTCCATTATATTCTCAACTCTTTACAGCAACTGACTATCTTTCATTGGCTGAAGCCGGAACGGATATGTGGTTTGTAAGGGCAAATGGAAATTCTACAAGAGAACTTTTTTACTACGAAACTCTGACAACGAGCACAAACGCGACAAATAAAGTTTTCAGACAATGTTATTCGTTAATATCCAGTTGCAATACTGTAATAAATCAATCTGATAAGTTAGTTGATGGAGATCCTGAAGATATCAAGATTCTTACAGCTGAAGCAAAAGCTTTGAGAGCCTTTTATTACTTGACGCTTGTAACTCATTATGGTCCGGTTACACTCAATTTGGAGAGCGCCGAGATTACAACTTTTACTCCCAAAAGATCATCCGAAGAAGAAATTTACAAACAAATAGTGAAAGACCTGAAAGAAGCTGCTGCCGATCTCAATGTAACTCCCTATAGAGATAATATTGGCAGAGTTACAAAAAAGTCAGCGTTAGGCTTATTGGCTCGCGCATATACGCAAGGCGCGGGATTAGAGCTCCGGGAAGATGGAGTATCCTATTGGCAAAAAGCCAGGGATGTGGCAGTGGATTTAATCAATAACGCGGAATCGTATGGAGCATTTTTGTATGATGATGTCTCTGATATGTGGGCAGATGCAAATAATAGAAAAAACAAAGAATCTTTATTTACGGCAGCCGGCCCAAGAGCAGGGGAAGATGAAGCTTTTAACTATGCTTCCGGCGCTACGGCATTATTTGCATATACATGTGGAAATCCGGGATCGTTAGAAGAATTCTGGAACAAAAACCACAAACCAAGTGACAGAGGATATTTTTATGGCAGGATGAACTCGTCAACTTATATGCCTTCCAAGTATTTGATGGATTGTTTTGATGCCGATTGGGACAAAAGATTTGAAAACTCTTTTATTCACGCCTATTCGGAATGGTCAATGGTGCAGCCTGGATGGGTAAAATATGATGCGGGCATAGTAACTATCACTCAACAAATGATAGATAAATATGATATGAATCCGGCATTTTTAGGTCAAAAACTATATCCGTATGCAGATTGCGATGCTATTCCGGCGACTTATGGCGGCAACCAATATCCGGCTTCTGTATGGCCAAAAGGAGAATATAGCGGCGATGTGTCAAAACTTATTAAAGATAAGAAAAAAGTTTACGTAGTAGATTATCCGATTGATGAGGATGATGACCGTTTTGTAATTTCATTGTCCAAAGAATATATGAGCAAAGAGGATAAATGGAAAAGAAAATACTTGGTTATAAATATCGATGATCTATATACTTCGGAAGGATTACCTCACAGCACTCCGATAAATAATACGAATATTCATCAGGCATATCCTTCTTTCAATAAGTTTAACTGGTCATACAATGGTGTATTTATGGGAGGTAACCTGCAAAGAAAATATGGTGATATGTTCGTAATGCGGATGGCTGAGGTTTATCTGATTGCTGCTGAGGCTGAATTAAAATTAGGAAATGGCGGTGAAGCTGCGAAGTACTTAAATGTACTGCGTGAAAGAGCTGTACGCGAAGGAGCAAACAAGGAAGATGTGAAATTAACTTCCGCCACAATCGAAGATGTTTTTGATGAGTATGCAAGAGAACTTTGCGGTGAATTCAGCCGCTGGGCACTTTTGAAAAGACACAAAGCTTTTGAAGACCGACTAAGCAAATACAATACAAGAGCATTTAGCAGCTTCAAATCACACCATTATAACAGACCAATTTCTTATGATTTTCTCTCCCAGATATCAAACAAAGAGGAATATGGCGACAATGGGTATGGAACGACTGTAAATTCAGGCTTGTAAATTACATTCGATTTTCAACCGGATTTTTATAAAGACTGAATTGAGATAATCATTTATGGTGTTGTTTTTTAAGAATTTGAAATAAAGAACAACCCCATTTTTGATTCTAAGTGTTTTTTTCGAAAACCTGATTTGAAAGTGTTTTTATTGAAGCGTTTTATTATCATATTTTTTAAAGAATGTCAGATTATTTTTACAGTAAAACTTATAGACAAAACATTGTTTATTTAAAAAAATCTCTGTTTTTACTTTTTATTTTTTTCTTAAGCAATCTTTCGGCACAAACTAAAGGACTACTCAACACCTCTAAAAGCTCCCACGTCTTGATGCACAATGTAGATATGGATGCGGTGAAGTGGGAAAACGGATTTTGGGGTGAACGATTCAGGATTTATAAGGACACCATGGTGCTGAATATGTGGAAAACACTCAGTAATCCGGAAATCGCGCATGCTTTCAGGAATTTTGAAATTGCTGCAGGTGAAAAGGACGGTGTGCATGTCGGACCGCCGTTTCACGATGGTGATTTTTACAAATGGTTCGAGGGATTGGCTTCGGTGTACGCGCTTACGAAAGACCCGGATTTGGACAAGTTGATGGATAATATCATTGCCACTGTATCTAAAGCGCAACGAGCTGATGGCTACATACATACGCCGGTAATTATTGAAGAGCGAAACCGGACGAATAAAGAGGTTGCTTTCAACGACAGACTGAATTTCGAAACCTATAATTTAGGCCATTTGATGACAGCCGCCTGCGTGCATTACCGTGCTACAGGAAAAAAATCGATGCTCGACATGGCTGTAAAAGCGGCTGATTTCCTGCAGCATTTTTATGAAAACGCTTCTGCGGAATTAGCCAGAAATGCCATCTGCCCATCGCACTACATGGGTGTTGTAGAAATGTACAGAACGACACAAAATCCAAAATACTTAGCTTTATCAAAAAACCTGATTGACATTCGCGGAATGGTTGAAAATGGGACAGACGACAATCAGGATCGAGTTCCATTCCGGCAGCAAACCACAGCAATGGGACACGCCGTTAGAGCTAATTATCTCTACGCCGGTGTTGCTGATGTGTATGCAGAAACAGGCGAGCGAAAACTATTAGAAAACTTAGAATCGATATGGAACGATATTGTAAATCGGAAAATGTACATAACGGGTGCTTGTGGAGCACTTTATGATGGGACTTCACCTGATGGAACCAACTACATTCCCGACTCTATCCAGAAAGTCCACCAGGCTTACGGAAGAGCATTCCAACTCCCTCACAGCACAGCTCATAACGAAACCTGCGCGAACATTGGAAATGTACTTTTCAACTGGCGGATGCTTCAAATCACCGGTGATGAAAAATATGCCGATGTGCTTGAAACTACAATGTTCAACAGCGTATTATCGGGTGTGAGTTTAGATGGCAAGCGTTTTTTCTACACTAATCCGCTTCGTGTTTCTAATGATTTTCCTTACACGCTGCGATGGTCAAAAGAGCGCGAAGAATACATTTCTTATTGCAATTGCTGTCCGCCAAACACAGTAAGAACGCTCACAGAAGCACATAATTATCTCTATTCGGTTTCCGGAAAAGGAGTCTGGTTTCACACCTACGGAGGAAATGAACTTCAGACTGCACTCCCCGATGGGTCAAAACTCCATCTAAAGCAAACCACTGATTATCCTTGGGATGGAAAAATTGCTATAAAAATTGAAAATTCCACCTCTAAAAAAGAGTTTTCTATGTTTATCCGGATTCCTCAATGGAGTCAGAAAACCAACCTTTCTGTTAATGGGAAAAAGGTTGAAGTTTCTCCGGAGTCAGGTTCATACTTGGAGGTGAAAAGAAGATGGAAAAAGGGAGATGTTATCGAGTTAAATTTGGATATGCAACCGATGTTGATGGAAGCAAATCCTTTAGTAGAAGAGGCCCGAAATCAGATCGCGGTAAAGAGAGGACCTATTGTATACTGTCTCGAATCCGCAGATTTACCTGAATATCAGTCAATTGACAATATTTTCATACCCGTTGATATTAAGTTGACTCCTCGAAAAATCACGATTGATAATAGCACAATTGTTTGCTTGGAAGGTGAAGCGGAATTAATATCCGAGAATAAATCTTGGGAGAATCAACTCTATCGTCCTGTTGAGAATCAAAAACAAAAAGTGAACATAAGGTTGCTTCCATACTATGCCTGGGGAAATCGAGGTAAAGGCGAGATGACGGTTTGGATGCCCCTGTCACGCTAAAATTCAAGTGAATTATGAAAAATTTCAGATACATAATTTTGCTGATAGCATTGTTTTCGGTTTCCGGTATATTTGCCGCGGTTATATGGGTTTCAACAGATGGAAATGATAGGTATCCCGGTTCAAAAAATCAGCCTAAACTAACTTTGCAAGCAGCCGTGAAAGAAGCTCGTGAGATGCGCAGAATGAAGCAATCCGGCATTGAGAATGGAATAAATATTATCCTGAAAGAAGGAATCTACAACCTGTATGAACCTGTGTACATTCGTGCTGAAGATAGCGGAACTAAGGAATCACCAACTATAATTCGCGGCAATGAGAATTCAAAAGTGAGTATCAGCGGCGGGGTGAAAATTTCCGGATGGAAAAAACTTGATCGATTTTGGGTTGCTGATGTACCCGATTTTAATGGACGCCCATTGGAGTTTCGCCAACTTTGGATCAACGGCAGAAAGGCTGTAAGAGCGCGTGATGTAGCCGACTTTGAAAAAATGCACCGAATTATCGACAACGATCCCGAAAATGAAATTCTTTGGGTTCCGACAAAGGCTGTCCAATCCATTTTAAATGCTCCTTATCCCGAAATGGTTCTTCACCAGATGTGGGCTATTTCGAATCTTCGTATTAAATCAATTGCCATTCATGGTGATTCGGCAGCCGTGAGATTTCATAATCCGGAAAGTAAAATTCAGTTTATCCGCCCGTGGCCAAGCCCGATGACTACCGAAGGTCATAAATCACCGTTTTATTTGACGAATGCGATCGCATTAGTCGATCAGCCCGGAGAGTGGTTTCATGATATCAAAACAAAAAAACTCTACTATTTGCCGTTGCCGAATGAGGAAATAATGAGTTTAGAAGCAATTGTCCCTGCTATCGAAACGCTAATTCAAATAGAAGGAACATTAGACAGACCTGTAGAAAATATTTTTTTCGAAAATATAAATTTCAATCATACCACTTGGTTGCGCCCAACGGAAAAAGGTCATGTGCCTCTTCAGGCAGGAATGTATCTAACTGAAGCTTACCGGATTGCACCAAAAATGAAACGTCCTGACAATAACCACGATTTGGATAATCAGGGTTGGTTAGGACGACCTGCAGCCGCTATCCTTATCCGAGGAACAGAAAACATAAACTTTGAAAAATGCAATTTCGAACATTTGGCTTCTTCAGGTTTAGACTACGAATGGGGAAATAAAGGCGGGAAAATAGAAGGATGCGTATTTAGAGATATTGGTGGAAACGGGCTGGTTGTCGGAAGTTTTTCACCGGCAGCGTTGGAAACACATTTGCCTTATAATCCGAGCGATAAACGTGAAGTTTGCAGCCACCAGATTATTATAAACAATCTTTTTGAAAATGTAACAAACGAAGATTGGGGCTGCATCGGCATTGCCGCGGGTTATGTAAATAATATTGATATTTCTCACAATGAAATCAGAGAAGTTTCTTATACAGGAATTAGTTTAGGTTGGGGTTGGAACAGATCGGAAAGCTGCATGCACAGCAATCGGATTCACGCCAATCACATATGGAAATACGCCCGACACATGTACGATGTTTCAGGCATTTACACCCTTGGAATGCAACCCAACACAATGATTTCTGAAAACTACGTACATTCAATTTACACTCCCGGTTACGTTCATATCCCTTCGCACTGGTTTTACCTTTATACAGATGAAGGCTCGTCTTATATTACCGTGAAAAACAATTGGACGGAAAGTGAAAAGTTTTTGCAAAATGCCAATGGACCCGGGAATATATGGGAAAATAACGGCCCTTTTGTAAAAGATTCTGTAAAACGAAATGCGGGTCCGAAAGGTAAATATGAATATTTAAAAAACAAAGAATAACAATGCAAAATATCGCCATTTTAGGCCTTGGTGAAGGAAGAAGTACAATTTCAGCATCATTGGCAAGCAAAAAACTCAACCTTGTAAAAATCTGTGATAAGAATGAAGAACTCTGCAAGCAACGTGCTGAGGAATTTAATTTCCATTTCTACACAACGGATTATAACGAGTTGTTGACCGATCCGGCTATCGAAATCATAGCCATATACACACCGGATCATCTACACGCGGAGCATGTGAAACAGGCTTTGCTGCATGGGAAACATGTTGTCTGCACAAAACCGTTCATCGACGATTTGTCAACAGCCCGAGAGCTTATCGAACTTGCGCAAAGCAGCGGCAAAAAAGTTTTTATTGGTCAAAGCTCTCGTTTTTTTGAACCAATGAAGCGACAACGAACCGACTTCGATAACGGAATAATAGGTGAGCTGATCACAATCGAAGCACACTACCACGCCGATCATCGCTGGTTTTTGGAGAAAGAATGGGCACTGCGAGATGATTTTAAGTGGCTGTATGGCGGATTAAGTCATCCGGCTGATTTTATCCGGTGGTATTTGCCGGATATTGAGGAAGTTATGGGCTATGGCATGATAAGCTCAAACGGTAAAAAAGCGGGATTGAAAAATGAAGACACAATGCACTTTATCTTCAAGGCGAAAGATGGACGCATAGCCCGTGTGAGTGGAGTTTACACCTCTCCGACACAGCCGCCGACACGTGACAGCGGAATGACTTGTATTTTGCGGGGTACTGAGGGCGCGAGTCAGGCTGATTATCACGAGCTGCGCTATTCGGTTACGACAAAAGAAGGTGAGGAGAAAATTATTACCTGGGGAGATAAACATAAAGATTATTACTTCCGGTTTTCAGGTCAAAGTCATCATGCCGGCGAGTATCAAAATTACCTGGAATATTTTGCAGACAGCATAGAGCAAAATTTTGTAGCATACCCTGATATCAAAGAAGGCATCGGGACTGTAGCTCTTTTACAAGCTATGGATCGCACTTTAAAAACGGGAAAAATTATAAAAATAAATGATGTTTTAAAGGAATATTCTTTGATCTGATAGTTGTATTTTGAAAATTCTGTAAGCCGGAATGAACATTATATTTTAACATTGTACTGATTTTTTAAACACCAAAACGCAAAGTCATTATTTAATCTTAAAGTTACGTGTATTGCCCTATACAAAGGGATACTGTTGGTTGTTTAGTTTAACTTTTATTCTCTGTAAATTTCCAAAATCCATATCCATGCTATGACAAAACTATTTTTATTTATCCAAAAAACTTTACTTCCGATTTTAATTCTCATTTTCTTTTCTCAGAATATTTACGCTTCAAATGGAAAAGCCACCTGGATATGGTATCCCGGCGATTACGACATCTGGTTGGGAAACGAAATGAGCAATCGACGAACCGAGCGAGGCGCGTTTTTCCCTCCTTTTTGGAAAATGGACAGCCATTACGTATTAGTGGAGTTTTCAAAAAAGATAAAATTAACTGCTCCGGAGGAGATTTCAATTTTTGTGGAAGGTCAATATAATGTAAAATTGAACGGAAAACTTCTTTTTGGCACACCGGAAAAACTCACTTTACCGGTAGGAGAGCATGATTTGAATATCAAAGTGTATAATCAGAAAAATGTTCCTGCAATTTTTGTTTCAGGCAAAACGATTTTCTCGGATTCTTCCTGGTTGGTTACATTTGAAGACAAAGAATGGATTGATGAATCGGGGAAAGCTTCCGATTTATCCGCTACCACATACTTAAGCGCTGCAAGCTGGGATTTTGATACGCCCGAAGCCCGTCCATCCGAATTCAAGCTCGCTCAAACACCTATGGAAGCGGTTTCTTCTGTGAAAAAAAACAACGGAATTCTTGTCGATTTCGGGAAAGAGACATTTGGATTTGTAAAATTTCATAAGCTCAAAGGAAAAGGTGAAATCAATATATTCTATGGTGAGTCGGAGGAAGAAGCGCTTTCAACCGAGTATTGTGAGACGTTGGATAAATATTCCGTAAACAACTCAATAGCTGAAGATTACACCCTTCCGAATTCAAAGGCATACCGATATATTTATATTGAGAGTGACGCAGAAGTAAAGTTCGACAAAGTTTCGATGCTGTACGAATATCTTCCTCTTGATTATCGCGGCGGTTTCCGCTGTAATGATAACGAAATCAATCAGATTTGGGATGTTTCAGCCTATACGATGCATCTCACTTCGCGTGAGTTTTTTATTGACGGTATCAAGCGAGATCGCTGGGTGTGGTCCGGTGATGCGATTCAAAGCTATCTGATGAATTATTACCTCTTTTTCGATTCTCATTCGGTAAAAAGAACCATCAATCTGCTACGCGGAAAAGATCCGGTTACTTCGCATGTCAACACCATTATGGATTATACATTCTATTGGTTTTTAAGCATATATGATTATTATTTATTTACCGGAGACATTCATTATATCAAAGAAATATATCCGAAAATGGTGTCGCTAATGGATTTTGTTTTGAATCGGACAAACTCGAATGGAATGGTCGAAGGGCTTTCTGGAGATTGGGTCTTTGTAGATTGGGCGGACGGATTTTTGGATAAGCAAGGCGAACTCAGTTTTGAGCAGATTTTATTTTGCAAGAGTTTACAAACCATGGTAATCTGCGCTGATATTGCAGGAAATTCTGACGAAAAAACAAAATATGAGAAGCTGGCAAACTCGCTGTTGAGTAAACTTGAAAGTCAGTTCTGGAACGCTGAAAAACAGGCATTTGTACACAATAGAAAAAACGGAGAAATGAGTGAAAGCATCACTCGTTATTCAAATATGTTTGCGATTTTGTTCGATTATGTCGATGAAAACAAAAAACAAGCGATTAAAAACTCTGTTTTATTAAATGACAATATCTTGAAAATTACTACTCCATATATGCGATTTTATGAGTTAGAAGCACTTTGCGCCTTAGGTGAATTTGCATCCGTTACAAAAGAAATCAAAGAATACTGGGGAGGAATGTTGAAGTTAGGCGCGACATCATTTTGGGAAAAATACAATCCTGATGATAAAGGAACAGATCATCTGAAAATGTACGGAAGGCCCTTTGGGAAAAGTTTGTGCCATGCATGGGGAGCGAGTCCGATATATTTGCTCGGCAAGTATTATCTGGGAATAAAGCCTGTAAAACCCGGCTACGAAGAATTTTCGGTTTCTCCGACTTTAGGTGGTCTGGAATGGATGGACGGTTCTGTACCAACACCCGCCGGAGATATATCATTGTATATGAACAAAAAAGAGATAAAAATTAAAGCCCACAATGGCAGCGGGTGGATTACATTTGAAAGCAAAAAGAAACCTCAGTCCGCGAATGGAAATATTGAATCTCTGGGAAATAACAAATATCGGATGTTGATTATAGGCGATGGAACTGAAAAAGTGATTAAGTATCAGGGAAAATAGGAAGTGATAGAATGAAGAAAATTATGGTGTAAAGTTATAACACGGAATCGAAAACTCGAGATTGTTGTGCCCTCAGAGCTACTTGTAGTACTTTGGAGCAGCGAACGGAATCGTTTCCCATTTCCTTGTAAACGGATTGAATTGTGTTATTGTACCGACTTCCACTCCCCAGTGTTCGGTAATTCGAAAATCGATAGAACCGCCATAGCTCGTCTGATGGTCGAACGGAGAAAGCATCATCGTGTTATAATCGGCATTTTGAAGCTGATAAAGTGAATAAGTTCCAAAAGTATTTATCCCGATTCGGTCCGATAAAGCAAATCGAGCGGATCCACTTGCCGAAAAATTATTCTTCAATCCACCGAAGTCCACATAGCGCATTCCGGTACCCGACAAACTTATGCTTAATCTTTCGTGAGGTTGCAAAAGATACGTTGCAGAAAGCGAATTAGAAGCTCCTAATCCGGGCAGCGTAAGTTGATTGTTGTTTAGTATTAAAGCCGAATTGTAGTTGATCGGATAGAATTTCAGATAATCATAATTGGGTTGATTAAGATTAAAGTTTGCGCCCGGAGCAAAATCCGGTAATGCCGGGATTTTATACACATTGTATGAAAATGTTGGTAAAACCGGAATTTCCAACTGATAATCTTTTAATAATGGACTTTTCTCTTCAAACATTCCCATGGAAATTGGCTTGGGATTAACAATTTCATTTTCAAACTTCAAATTATCAAGCAGCGTGATAGAGCGAATTTCGGATTCACCTTGTGCCGAAACTCCACTCCATTTTCCCAAAATAAATAACAGCAGAAATATGAATATCGTATTTTTGCTAACTTGATACATTGAAGTACAAATTTATGAATTTGAAATCAAAAAAACAACTAACCTGTTTCAAAACAGCAGATTATACTACTTGATCCATTTTAACTTTCAGCCGGTTTCATCACCACACCTTTTTTCTTTCTTCCATCCACTTTTACCACTATCGGTTTTTCAAATCGAACGTGTCTGATGTATTCTGACTCGTATATTGCCGGTTGTGCATTCAAAAAATCCAAATCATACGACCCTTCATTTTGATATGGATTAATGGTGAAATATGAGACACCAAACGAGGTTAGGTTCTGAAAAAAATGCGTCCCTTGACTCGGGTCAATTCGATAATTTGACAAACCGCTTTCTACAATAACGCGTGAATTGGAGATGTGCGCCCATTTTACAGGAATTCCGAGCCAATGATCACTCGAACCCCAGCGCCCGGGACCTACCAAAACATAATGACGGTCTTCTTCCAGCATTTTTTTATTTACCTTTTCGATATCATACATTATCAGCTGATTTTTTGCTGCATTAAACGCATCCGGCTTAACGTAAACTATGTCGTAAATATCGCCTGTAATGCCGTGTCCTAAGGCATTATCGCAATTAATGATTGTATTTTCATTAGGAATGTTTCCGATATCTTCATTTATCATCGCTTTATTGTCAACAATGGGTCTGATTTGTAAAAGGTAGAACTTATGACTCGGGATTTCCGTATAATCCAAATCCACGGCAAATTCAATTTCAATAGGACGTCCCATTTCCAAGTGCGCAATATGGAGCACGTGTTGTAGAATTTCGGCAAGCGGGAAGACATTGTGCTGTAGAATATTAGCAAATGTAATCACTTTCCTTCCTTGCTCGAAAACATTATCGTAAATTCGTTGATCGTGATGATTGAAAGTTGAAGCTACATACCTCAAAGTTCCATCATGTTCGGCATCTTGAACCCGAACGCGCTTCAAGTTAAAACTGTCATCCACCTGTGGCACAAAATTAGTCTCATTTCCATCCAACGCATAAAAATAAGTTTGTGTTTCCCGAAGAGCAAGATCGAGTGTGCTTGTTTGCAACACTGTGGTGGGATGATAGGGCGAAAAACGGAGTGTAGTGCCGCCATCGACAATGTATTTTCCTAATCCCATCGCCACATTGGCAATTCCCTCTTCTGCTTTTTCAGCTCCGAGCGGATAAAAATTCAACGAGCGCGCAACACCCGAAAACGATGGATAGAAGCCTGATTCATGATAGTCTCCGCACGTTTCCTGAAGCACTATTGCCATTTTTTCTTCATCGATTACGTTTTTTGTAGCTTTCATGTAGGACTTGCTGTTCCGATAAAATACCGATGCATAAACCGCTTTAATAGCTTCCGTAATCATCATTAGCATGTTCGTTTTACTTTTTTCGTCATACGGAACCATGTAGGTGGAATAAACTCCGGCAAATGGCTGATAATGTGAATCTTCCAGCAAACTTGAAGACCTCACGGCAATGGGCGTGCTAATGGCTCCGAGAAAAGCGTACAAGTCGGCTACTAATTTTTGAGGCAATCTGGCTTTAAGAAATTGTTGTAAGATAACCTCATCTTCCACATCCGAGAGCGCTATGGGATACAAGTCATTTTTTTCCATAAACTCAGAAAAAATCTCGGTACAAAGCACTACAGTTCGCGGTATTATTATCTCCGTGTGCGGAAATTCATTCAGAATATCATTGCTTTTTATCATTGAGTCAATAAACGCCAATCCTCTTCCTTTACCTCCGAGCGAACCTTCTCCGATTCGGGCAAAATTCGAATATTGATCAAATCTGTCACGTTTAAATTCAGCTACTACCCCACGGTTTTTTATTCTTCGATACGATACAATCGAATCGAAAATAATATTCCGCACTTTCTGCATGTCTGTTTTTTCCTTCTCACCGACTTGAATATTTTCCAAAAACTCGGCAAGCGGAAACATGGCTCTCGAATATAGCCAACGCGAAATATTGTTCCTTGCCGTATGATAATAGAGCGACTCGTTGCTCACACTGAAAATAATATCTTGCAGCCCGCGTAGATTTTCAATCCTCACTTCCTCTTCTTGTGTTTCAGGATTGATAAATACAAAATCGCCAAATCCAAAATTATTTGTGATGATATCCCTAAGTTCAAGCATCGGCGTTTTAGACAGCTTATGCACGAACGCTGCTTTCACAGAATCGGCATATTTGTGATTCGCTACGTCCGTAGATTGGACAATAAGCGGGATATGGCTGTCTTGATTCCGGATTTCTCGACAAAGCTCAACACCTGCTTGCGGATATTTTACTCCATTCTTCGGATAGCTTACATCTGTAATTACACCTAACATGTTTTTTTTAAATGTGTTGTAAATACCGATTGCTTCTTCATACGTCCTCGCCAACATTATTTTAGGGCGGCCACGCATGCGGAGCATTTGCTCGTGATCATTCAGTGCTTCGGTCATAAAAGAACGGGACTGAATAAACACATATTTATACAAATGTGGTAACAAAGAAGAATAATAACGCACCGAATCTTCGACAAACAAAATAATCTGAACTCCCACGGAATCAACATCTTCTTTCACGTTCATCCGGTCCTCTATCAGCTTCACGATCGCCAGCAGTAAGTCTGAATTTCCCAACCAACTGAATACGTAATCAATCGCGCTTAAATCTTCGTTCGCGATTCGTTCCGATACCATTTTCGAAAATGGTGTCAGCACTACAATCGGGATATCGTCATAGGTTTTCTTCACTTTTTTAGCCCATTCAAACGGATTGATGCTATCTCCGCTCGGCATAGAAATAATTAACTCGTAGATCCCCTCCTTCAGCGCATTATTGGCCTCTTCCTCATTCCCTACCAACGTAATTCTTGGCGGATAACGTAGATTTAACGATGTATATTCATTGAAAATCTGCTCATCTATCCGACCATCTTCTTCCAGCGCGAAAGCATCGTATTTACTTGCATAAAGCAAAATATTATAAATCCGATGCCGCATCAAATTTGCAAATGATGTATCCTTGAAATAGAGTTTTTTTATGCTTGAACTGTTCATTTTGAAAAATAGAAATTAGAAATTAAAAAGAAGATAATAATCCGAAGAGCTGAAAATTCCGGAGTCAAAGTAGAGTAATCCTTTTTTTACCAATCAAAATGGTCGATACTTTTCTAAAAATTTATGATTCTTAATCGGCAGATCTTGTTAAATTAAGCATTACGCTCATTTTTTATCTTCCAAAAACATTTCTCAAAATTACACGAAAAAAATTGAATATCACAAATAAAACATTTAAACTTGCATTCAAATGCTATTATCCGACAATTTCCCTCCGCATTTGTCATTTTGATAAATTATCAATAGTTTTTCAGCCTTTTCTTGTGTTATTTCTTTCATTTTGCTATTTTTGAAAAAATATTTCTTAGTGAAATACTTTCTATCAATCTTTGATTTCTTGGAGTTTTTTAATCTTAATCTAATATCATAAAATTTAATCGTATGAAACAGCCATTTAAGATAAGTCTTAAACCTAAGGAAATGATTAATGGCGTGTTCCATACGTCCTTAGTGTTAAAAAATAAAATTTAATCGTATGAATCTTGAAAAATTAATGCATCAGCTCGAGGCAAAGCACCCCGGCGAGCAAGAGTATCTACAAGCTGTACGCGAGGTTTTAATGACTATCAACGAGGTTTATAACCAGCATCCGGAGTTTGAAAAAGCGAAAATCGCCGAACGGATGGTTGAGCCGGATCGGATTTTTATATTTAAGGTACCGTGGGTTGACGATCGCGGTGAAGTGCATGTCAATCTGGGCTATCGGGTTCAGTATAATAATGCGATAGGCCCTTATAAAGGAGGGATTCGTTTTCACCCTTCGGTAAATTTATCCATTTTGAAGTTTTTAGGATTCGAACAAACATTCAAAAACGCGCTTACTACACTTCCTATGGGAGGTGGCAAAGGTGGTTCTGATTTTGATCCCCGTGGAAAATCGGATGGTGAAGTGATGCGTTTTTGTCAGGCATTTATTACCGAACTATGGCGGCATATCGGTGAAAATACAGATGTACCGGCAGGAGATATTGGGGTTGGAGCTCGTGAAGTTGGCTATATGTACGGCATGTACAGGAAATTAGCGAGAGTGAATACCGGAGTTTTCACCGGGAAAGGATTGGAATTTGGCGGCTCGCTAATCAGGCCGGAAGCCACAGGATTTGGCGCGATGTATTTTGTAAAACAGATGCTCGAAACCGCAGGTACTGAAGTTTTCGGGAAAACCATTGGTCTGTCGGGCTTTGGAAATGTAGCCTGGGGTGCAGCTCTGAAAGCCACAGAGATGGGCGCGAAAGTTGTAACTATTTCCGGACCGGATGGCTATGTGTATGATGAGGACGGAATAAAAGGCGAAAAAATTGACTATATGCTTGAGCTTCGAGCTACCTGTAATGATTTGGTGGAGCCATATGCTGAGCGGTTTGGAGCTAAATTTGTCCCCGGAAGAAAACCCTGGGAAGTGAAAGTTGACATAGCAATGCCGTGCGCCACACAAAACGAACTGAACGGAGAGGATGCAAAAATGCTGATTGAAAACGGAACAAAATTCGTAGCCGAAGTTTCGAATATGGGATGCACACCTGAAGCTATCGATCTTTTTATTCAAAACAAAGTTATCTATGGCCCGGGAAAAGCCGTAAATGCCGGCGGAGTAGCAACTTCGGGACTTGAAATGACTCAAAATGCAATGCACATTTCCTGGACTGAAGCAGAAGTGGATGCCAAACTTCATCAGATTATGTCAGATATCCACACGCAATGCATGAAGTATGGTAGAGAATCTGATGGCTATCCAAATTACATGAAAGGTGCAAACATTGCCGGATTCTTAAAAGTGGCCAAAGCCATGCTCGCGCAAGGAGTGTTGTAAGCGTCATTCATAATTCTATCAATTACTTTTTTCGCAAGCTCAATCTGATAGTCTCAAAAGGCTTGCTAACGAGTGACCTCGTCCGGAGAGCCAAAAAATCAGAGAGAACGGCGTTAAGAATCGTCCTTGATTGAGCCTTTAAATAGGTTTCAAAAACCGAAACACTTGGGGCGAGTTTGGACGATTTAGCCGTTTGAACGCCAATTTTGCATTAAGCGAGAGCAGAGCCAAGCTTGCTTGAGCTATGCCGAGCATTTGCAAAATCA
>JAAYIT010000078.1 GCA_012523295.1 Porphyromonadaceae bacterium
ATTATCAGAGGAATTAAGCAAGTTGGGGCTTTGCCCCAAACCCCACTTCATTTTTTGTTCCCGATAAAGAATCGGGATGTTCCACTTAACACAAAAAACGAAGCAAAAAAAGTCAAGACTTCGCCCGCCTCACTCAAAAAATTATCTTTGTTGATTTTGCAAATGCTCGGCATAGCTCAAGCAAGCTTGGCTCTGCCCTCGCTTAATGCAAAATTGGCGTTCGAACGGCTAAATCGTCCAAACTCGCCCCAAATGTTTCGGTTTTTGAAACCTATTTGCAGGCTCAAACAAGGACGATTCTTAACGCCGTTCTCTCTGATTTTTTGGCTCGCCGGACGAGGTCACTCGTTAGCAAACCTTTTGAGACTATCAGATTGAGCTTGCGAAAGTTTATTAAGTAATTAGCTTATAGTGAAACAGTTAATAGTGAACACAAATATCATGTTACAAGCGTATATTTGTGTTTTCTTTTTTTCTAATTTCTGATTTCTAATTTTATTCGCATGACCGTTTCTGAAATTATCACCGAACTCAAATCCTTGGCAACCGAAGATCATTTACAAAAAATGAAAGGTTTCGGAACTGATGTCGCCGATGCGTATGGCGTGAAAGTACCGTTTATCCGCCAACTTGCTAAAAGGGTGGGGAAGTACCATGCTTTGGCGATGGAACTGCGAAAATCCAATGCCCATGAAGCACGAATGATGGCATACATGAATGCTGATTACAAATTGATTACCGAAAAGGGTATTGATGCGTGTGTGCGTGAATTTAGGTCTTGAGATATTTCTGCGAATATAGATATTCGTTGCCAGTTAGGACATCATTCGCAAAAAAGAAAATTGACTAATAGTGTGATAATCAGCATGAATTTGTGAAACGTACCGCTTTTGTGTTGACATGCCACTTTACGGTGCATGAGAATAAAGTATCGCTCCGAAAACCTGTTTTTTCACGCAAAGAAGCAAAATTATATTGTTGCAATAAACTGATTTCCATTGCGTAATTCTAAGTTTGAATTCACTCCGAAAACTTCACTTAAACACAGATACACAGAGTATTAAAGAAAAGGAAAATTTTATTTTACAGGCAATCAGCATATTGTTAAAAGCTCATTGAGAGAAAAATCAGAGATATTTCATGAAAATAACTTATCGGAATAAACTCTTAATTCGTATAAAGCATTTTTCCATTTCAACTTAATTGATAACTTAGCCTTATTTTGCAACAAAACATCCACTATGGACATCTTTGAATCCGCTCCAACAGTTACAAAACATATCACAAATTTTCCGAGGTCAAAACCCGGATTTTTCATAAATCGGATTAAAATAAACTAATTTAATATCATTTTGTCCTTTTATAGGTCCATTTTGTCTTTTTTTTATTTTACTATCTAATTTTTTTGTAATAGTTTTGTATAAATATTTTATAGAATATTTACTTTATTTATTATACGAAGAAGTCTAATGGTTGTTGTTCAGGTTTTAAAGATATAGCAGGTTCAAAGA
>JAAYIT010000079.1 GCA_012523295.1 Porphyromonadaceae bacterium
CAATAACTTTCAGATTGTAAATGCTGATTTTGAAACATACGACTTTGGGAAACAAAGATTTGATTTGGTTTTTTCTGCCGCAACAATTCAATGGATACCTGAACAAATTGCTTTTTCAAGAAGTTTTAATTTATTAAATAATGGCGGGGTTGTGGCAATGATGATGATGCACGGTGATTATAAAACACCAAACGAAGCATTGTATAATGAAATTCAAAAAGTATACACTGAACATTTTCACCCTGTAACTCCGTATACACAGAAACTCAATTACAGTAATGTAGTTAATTATGGTTTCTTTGATTTTAAACGTATGGAATTCTATAGCAAAAGAGAATTTACTTCAGATGACTATGTTGAATATCTTGGTACTCACTGTGATCATATAGTTTTAAATGAACCATATCGATCAAAGTTTTATGAAGGTATTAGAACTGCTATTAAAAATGCAGGAAATAAAATTGAATTTAATGATACGGTCGTTTTATATTTAGCAAAAAGGCTATAATTTACTGCTGCAGCAGTATTTGGGGGGTAAGCCATGAATCACATGGGTACGTTTAAAATTCAAACAAAAAGACTATTATTAAGACGATTTACAGAAAGGGATGCTTCGGCTGCATATGGCAATTGGACAAGTGATGAAAAAGTCACGGAGTTTTTAAGATGGCCCACTCACAAATCAATTGATATAACTAAAAGCATTATTAGCGACTGGGTAAATTCATATAAGAACGTTGATTTTTATCAATGGGCAATTGTATTCATAGAATACGGAGATGAGCCTATCGGTACTATTAGTGTTGTTGATAACAACGAAAAATTAAGTATAGTACATATCGGTTATTGTATTGGAAGTAAGTGGTGGAACCGAGGTGTTACAAGCGAAGCATTTTCTGGAATTATACCTTTTCTTTTTGATGAGGTAAAAGTAAATCGCATTGAATCACAACATGACCCTAATAACCCCAATTCAGGAAAAGTTATGACTAAGTGTGGTTTGAAATATGAGGGAACACTTAGGCAAGCCGACTTTAGTAATAAAGGGATTGTTGATGCGTCTATGTATAGCCTTTTAGCCAGTGAATATTATGCGACAAAATAAGTAAGCGAATTTACCAACGATTTGTACCAATTGGAAAAGTGGCAGATTATGATGAGCCAGAGAACAAGTGTATACTCATGGCTTATAGTGACAATCAATGGCTTATGGATAAATGGAAGGCAGCAAAAATATGAAAAACATAATCACAATTCAGCACACTCAAGCGGTTCACCACACAACCGACATGGTAGGTTCATGGACAGATTGGGAGCTGACCGATTTGGGCAAAGCTCACGCTGAGAATATCGGTAGGCGTCTGTCTGCCGAATTTGGCGATAAGCCTTGCAAGATTTACTGTTCCGACCTTACACGGACAAAGCAGACTGCCGAGCCGATTGCACGGTATCTTGGTCTTTCCGTGGAGTACCGAAAGGAACTGCGAGAGCATAATATCGGTGCGGATGCTATCGGAAAACCGCGCAAGTGGCAGAGCGAAAATCAAAGCCCGATACGTACAATTGACGATAAACCCTTCCCCGATGCGGAGTCTGGGCGGGATGTCTGGAATCGTATGTCGGCGTTTTGCAAGGAAATCGTGCAGAGCGATGACGAAAACATTATCATAGTTTCGCACGGATTCTGCCTGCCAATGT
Organism: Porphyromonadaceae bacterium; assembly: GCA_012523295.1. GTDB lineage: Bacteria > Bacteroidota > Bacteroidia > Bacteroidales > Paludibacteraceae > UPXZ01. The sequence goes on from JAAYIT010000079.1 coordinate 1,699, forward strand.
TTTTCTCAGTATGGCTTGGCTGGGATATTGAGATGCTTAGCAAATGTGAATTCGGTGGCAGAGCCGGAGGCGTATCGCGGATGAGCGAAAATGCCGATGGAATAAGGATAATTCAGTACTTAAACGACATGTCATACGCTATGGAGGACGCACGATGAGCGATATTTTATTTCACCACGACAATTACATATTCAGCTACCGCGTTTCTGGAATCCTCGTCTGCGATGGCAAGGTGCTATTACAGGCACCAAAAGATATGGACGAATACGCCTTCATCGGCGGTCATGTAGCTTTGGGTGAAACGAATGAAGAAACTCTGATAAGAGAGTGGCGTGAGGAAGTCGGCGCAGATATTGAGGTTGGCGAGCTTAAATGGGTTGAAGAAAACTTTTTCTCATGGGGCGATAAGCCTTGCCATCAGATATGTCTGTCCTACTTAGTTCATTTGAAGGTCACAAGTCAAATCCCGCTGGATGGCAGCTTCGTCAGCAAAGAGTATCTTGAGGAAGATAAAAACGCTATCTTTTTTCACTGGGTGTCGCTCCCCAATGTAAAAAATCTGGCGGTGTATCCAACAAAGGCGGCAGAACTGCTTCCTTTACTTGATGAGGATGTGAAGCATTTTGTTTACAAGGAGTGATGAAATTGGGTAAGCCATACGCCATAATCTTACTCGGTGCTAATGGTAGCGGCAAGTCTACTCTCGGCAGTGAGCTTGCGCGCGCAATGAATTTCGCGCATTTTGATGTAGAGGATTACTACTTTTATAAAACCGATGTACCATACACCGCTCTTCGACCACAGGAAGAACGGAATGAAATGCTGCTCTTAGATATGAAAAACCACAGCTCATTTGTTGTATCCGGTGACATTTCAGGCTGGAGCGATGAATTCCTAACGATGTTCGATCTTGCTGTCTTTCTAACAGCACCTACGGATATTCGCATGAAACGCATCGAAAGTCGCGAATATGCCCGATGGGGTGACCGAGTATACATAGGCGGCGATATGTATGAGTCGCAAAAAAGATTTCGAGAGTTTGCCGCCACACGGGATGTCTGCTTGCTCGAACAACGTGCTTTAAGATATTCGTACCCTGTTCTTCATATTGACGGAACGCAGGATATTCATGATACTATAAAGCTGATTACACAGCAGCATTGCGCAGGACCTGTAAAGGACATTGCCATTCGCATTGGAGTCGAGAAAGATGCGGCAGAACTGAATCGATTAAATACAGTATTTAATGGCGTGGGTAACATCAGCGACGAGTTTATTGCACTTTCTATCCGTAATAACGACCAAGAGCAGGTGTTTGTTGCGGAACACGGCGAACAGCTTGTTGGCTTTTGCTGTGTACAGTTATTCAAATCATTTTGTTATGACAGCAATTATGCGGAGATAACGGAATTATTCGTTGATGAGCAGTACCGTAGAAAGGGCATTGCAACTCAACTTATGAAGTATGCCCAAGATTATTATGCCGATAAAAACATCGTTGGATTTCAGCTCTTTACGGGCGGTAAAAATATCTCAGCCCAAAGGTTTTATGAGTGCCTCGGTTACTTAAAAACAGACGAGATAATGTACAGAAAGAGGAAATAGCGTGATAAACCGAATGAATTTAAGGATGCCAACTTTATATGGTTCTTTGTTTGGCAGGACTGTAGGGACAATGGAGGTGTTATTTAGGCTAAAACTTCGCAATTCCGGTCGAGTGGTTACCAGCCTCTATTGATATACTGAATGCTGGAGGTGGAAAATGGAATTATCGGACAAAGTCAAAGCTGTGAGCAGAATGCAGCATTATATCTCTACACATTTGGACGAAGATATCACGTTGGATTCCCTTGCCAATATCGCTGGGTACAGCAAATATTATGCCCTCAGAATTTTCAAAGAACTGACAGGCCGGACGCCTTTTGAAACTATCCGCGCCCTACGTCTGACTAAAGCAGCGCAGACCCTGCAGTCTTCCGATGAAAAGATTGTTGACTTAGCAATAAGCAGCGGTTTTGATTCCCATGATGGATTCACACGGGCATTTGACCGGCAGTTTGGCATTAACCCCGCAAAAATATCACGTGAGACATCACCGGTAAGTTGGTTTGTCCACTACCCCATTGAAGCCTACTATATACTGAAAGAAGGTATAGAGCCTATGTTAAACGAGAAAATATCACGAACTATTACGGTTACTGTGGTAGAGAGACCAGCAAGAAAGCTGATTTTTCTGCGTCACAACTCGACTGATTATTTCGCCGCTTGCGAGGAAGTTGGCTGTGACTGGGAGGGCTTTTACAACAGCATTCCGGAAAAATATGACACCGCCGCGGGAGGTCGTTTGCCGAAATTCTTAATTCAACCCGACACAAACGGTCAAGCGTTTTTCGTTGAAGTCCCATTCGATTATAGCAAATCTATACCAAATGGCTATGAAATTGCAGAACTGCCACCCTGCACCTATCTCTATTTTAATGGTATGCCATTTGAAGATCATAACGATTTTCCTATCGCGATTGGGATTTTAAATGAGGCCATTGAGAATTATCCATATGAACGGTTAGGATGGAAAAAATCAGATAATGTGCCATATCTGGGGATGGGTGCGGAGGCAGAAACGGGAGCGCGGTCAGCTGTGCCTGTAGAAAAACTGTAAGGCAAGATACCCCACAAAATTCTAAAGAAAATGTCGGGTATCAGTTTATAATGCCTGCTATACTGATTTTAGAAAGGAGGTCGGGGGATGGATATTCTTACCCAATTAAACCACGCGATGGCGTATATTGAAGCACAAATTGAAAACGATTTAGATCTGGCAGACGTATCAACTGTCACGAACTATTCACCATATCATTTTGGGCGACTGTTCTACTATATCGCCGATATGCCGCTGTCGGAGTATATCCGCAAGCGTAAGTTAAGTTTGGCGGCAATGGCGCTGAAAAGTGGTAATGAGAAGGTTGTCGATTTAGCGGTGAAGTATGGATACGATAGCGCGGATAGTTTTACGCGCGCATTTGTCAAACAACATGGTGTCACACCATCTGCCGCGCGGCAACCGGGTGTGAATTTAACCATCTTTCCGCCGCTAACCTTTCAAATTAAAATTAAAGGAGTGCAGGCTATGAATTGGCGAATTGAAGAAAAAGAGGCATTTGAGGTATTTGGTATTGAGCGTGTTTTTGGTAACGACGAAACAGGTAAGGTTCCTGATTTCTGGACGGAGTGTCATAATAACGGTGAATATGAACGGCTGTTTCAGGCAGCAGGCGGAGTAAAAGCCACCCATGGCCCTTGTGTTGTAAACGCTGTGTGCGGTTATTGCGATCCAGGCGATAATACTTTCCCTTACATGATTTGTGCCTTTGTAAAAGACGGTTGCAAAACGGACGGATTTAAAGTTGTGCAAATTCCGAAGACGACTTGGGCGATATTCCGCAGTAACGAAACGGACACGATAGGGTTGCAGATACCACAATTATTTAGCCGCGCGTATAGTGAATGGCTACCATCATCAGGATATGATAAAGTTTCTGGAGCCGATATTGAAGTTTATGGTATAGCCGACAGCGGGAAATACTATGAGGAAGTTTGGTTACCGGTCAAAGAAAAGTAACTGTAAATTTTTGAAACTGTGAAATTTTGAATTACTTAAATAAAAACAACATGATAAAATACGGTTCAGACCGAATCATTCAATTACAATGACACAGAACAAATAAGTAGAAATATCTGGAATCCAATTGGAGTATTTCTCTAACCAAAAATAACCAACGCATAAAGAAAGACTGCACTAAAGGTTTTATCCTTCGGTGCAGTCTTTACTTTCGAGCCTCCGCTTGAAGAGAGTCGGTCAAAAATTTTACTTGTTTTCGTAAATCCCTAAGTTGAACTCCCTTTATGCCGGGTTTTTGCTTTTTAATCAGTAATTAAAATATTAATTGAGTACTTTCCAGCAGATAAGTTTACAGAATATCTTGTTCCATATTTTAGTTCAGGTTTTAGATTGTTTCTTACAATTTCTG
>JAAYIT010000080.1 GCA_012523295.1 Porphyromonadaceae bacterium
CTTCTGTGCCAGGTTGTACAGAAGTAATTCTATTCAACATTTCCCGATGGTTCGGGACATGTAGTGTTAAAAGTCGGCTACCTCGCAAAGCCCAGAAGCGTTGGCGGTTATATAAGGCAAATCAAAATATTACAAAAGTTCTAAACAAAAAGATTAAAGTAAATTCGTAGCTAACTAAGAATTCGAATATGGCTAAAAATAGAAAAATTGAAGTTGAAGGGAAAGAGATTACAGTTGTGATCGAAAAAGATAAAGAATTTATTTCTTTGACCGATATGTTGAAAGCTAAAGACGGCGATTTCTTCATATCAGATTGGCTACGAAACAGAAACACAGTTGAGTATCTCGGAATTTGGGAGAGCATAAATAATCCAAGTTTTAATTATTTCCGAATCGTTTGAATAATAATTTGCACTAAGAAGTATGCTATGAACATTGAAAAAGTACAATTAGATTTCATTGCTGAAATTAAAGAAAAGATAAAACAGGCTCAATATGATGCTTTTAAGGCTGTAAATGTGCAGCTGATAAATTTGTACTGGGAAATAGGCAAATCAATTGCAGAAAAACAATCAGAGAGCTGGGGCAAGGCGGTTGTGCCAACCTTGTCGAAAGAGTTGCAGACTGAATTTCCGGGAATGGGAGGTTTTTCCGAAGGCAACTTATGGTTAATGGCTCAATTTTACTCTGAATACCAATCAAGTGAAAATCTCGCACCACTGGTACGAGAAATTAGCTGGAGCAAACATGTTGTAATATTCCTTAGATTTTCATTGTAAATGCAACTTTGTCTGGGAGCTAATATTAGGTTTTAAAGTAAAAAAGATAACGTAATATTCGTAAAAGTACAAAGTATCTGAATGTTATAATATTTCATACGAAAATAACTTATAATTTAACTAATTGATAACTAATAATATAATCTATATAAGACTTTCAAAATCTTCAGTTTAGACAAAATAAAAAACTGCACTCATCTTTTGAACGAATGCCTCGGTTATCAGCAAGCAAAACAGATAAGTAAAAGTTAAAATTTCATACGCGTGCTCCTGGCAACAGTCTTGGGTGCTTATCTGTTGATGTCAGTTTCATGCTCGACTTAGGCATTATGTGCCGTACGTCAGTAAAAATCGACCTTTGTTCTTGCATTGCTACTATGTTTTGGTACCCGATGGCCAACTATACTTCAGCACAAGCCGTTTTATGGGCTGGCATCAACACGACTTCATGTCCGAGTTTCTCCAACTCTCTTTTTAAGTATTTGCGTCGCTTTTCTTCTATTCGGCTGTTTAAATAGTCAGCTCCAAGTTCCTGATACGGAATATTGTCTTTTAGAACGTGATAGATCGATTTAGTTATGGAGTGGGCTACTGCGACAATGGCACGCTTTTTACCTCGTCGGGCTGCCAGGCGGTGATAACGGGCGCTATAAAATGTGTTTTTGGTACGGGATGCTGCCCATGCAACTTCTATTAATGTAGATTTCGCTTGTTTATTCCCGTGCGTTGTGCGTCCGCTTTTTTTTTACCGGCGCTCTCATTGTTGCCCGGCGACACGCCTGCCCATGAACTTAAATGATCTTCTGTGGAAAAAACTTCCATATCCAAACCAATCTCGGCTACAAGGTCTTCTGCTGTTTTATGGCCTAACCCCGGAATCTCCCGAAGGTGTTCCAATATGTTTTCGTAAGGCGACAACAACGCTCTTATCCTATCGTTAAGCTCAAGTATAATCTTTTCTGTATCCCTTGTGTTTTGACGAATGGTTTGCAGCAAATAAATGTGATGTTCATTCATAAAGCCATTGCACGCTTCCCAGAGTTCCTCTTTAGTGGCTTGAATCTTTTTATGATAAACCTCATCAATGTCGCTCATCGTGATAACCCTACCATCACAAAGTTTATCAATTAATTTGGTTGCAGTGATTCCACTTGTATCGCTCAGTACACTTGATAACTTCACATTACAGTCCTCTAAAATACGGATGATGCGATTCTTGTTTGATGCAATGTCCTGTATCAACTTTTTGCGATAACGCGTCAAATCACGAAGCTCACGCTGCTGTTTGGGTGGAATGTAGCTCGGCTTGAGCAATCCGGCAAGAAGCAGTTTGCATAACCAGGCACTATCCTTTTTGTCTGTTTTGTGCCCCGGGACATATTTGACATGCCGGGCATTAACAATCCAAACGGTGAACCCCGAAGGTTCCAAAATCTGATAAACCGGCTTCCAGTAAACACCGGTACTTTCCATAACTACATGTGTAATACCGTTTTCTAATAACCAGTCTTTTAATTCTGTCAAAGAACTCGTAAATGTTAA
>JAAYIT010000081.1 GCA_012523295.1 Porphyromonadaceae bacterium
CACGTTTGAAATGCACTTTGAGCACTTTAACATTTAATTCAACGAAATTAAGAAATATATTTGTATTTTTGCCCATAAATATGTTTTACAACATGTTTTTTGATTAATGAATATTTTATTTTTAACAAACAATATATCGTATGAAACAGCCATTTAAGATAGATCTTAAACCTAAGGAAATGATTAATGGCGTGTTCCATACGACCTTAATTTAAAAAATAAATTTAAATCGTATGAAAATTAAAGTAAACAATGTAAACGAACCGATTTGGAGAGACATTGTAGTAAAATCTAATTTGCCTGAGAGTTTAAGTAAGTTGGATGAATTAGCACAAAACATTTATTGGAGTTGGGATAGTGAGACAAAAAAATTATTCCGTGAAATATATAGACCGGCTTGGAAAGAAGCCGAATCAAACCCGGTTCAATTATTGAATTTATTGAGCTATGAAAAATTAGTCGCACTTGGTAATGATGAAGAATTTACCAAGAAAGTAGATTCAATATATAAAAAATTCAAAGATTACATGAATGAGCCTGTCGATAAGAGCCGTCCTTCGGTAGCCTATTTCAGTATGGAATACGGACTTACAGAGGTGCTCAAAATCTATTCGGGTGGTTTGGGGGTTTTGGCCGGTGACTACCTGAAAGAAGCAAGTGACAGCAACGTGGACATGACTGCGATTGGATTTCTGTACCGTTACGGCTATTTCAAACAATCTTTATCTATTGATGGTCAACAAATCTCAGTCTATGAACCACAGAACTTCAATGTACTTCCGTTGAAACAAGTTTTGGACGAAAACAACAACCCGCTGACCGTGGAAGTACCCTACCCCGGAAGAATCGTCTATGCGCACCTATGGAAAGTTTCAGTTGGTAGAATTTCTCTCTACCTGCTCGATACGGATATAGATCAGAACAGTGAATTTGACCGTCCGATTACACACCAGCTTTATGGCGGTGACTGGGAAAATCGTTTGAAACAAGAGATTATGCTGGGTATCGGCGGAATGCTGGCACTTAAGAAATTAGGAATTAAAAAAGATATTTACCACTGTAACGAAGGACATGCCGCGCTTATCAATGTTCAACGTTTGGTAGATTTAATCAAAGAAGAAAACCTGACGTTTAATCAAGCGCTTGAAGTAATCCGTGCAAGTTCTTTATACACAGTACATACGCCCGTACCTGCGGGACATGACAGCTTTGAGGAAACGCTTTTCAGCAAATATCTAAGTGAGTATCCTGCCAAATTAGGTATTTCATGGAACGACTTTATTGATATGGGACGTACAAATCCCGGCTCAAATGAAAAGTTCAACATGAGTATCTTTGCTTGCAACACATGTCAGGAAGTGAATGGCGTAAGTTGGTTACACGGAGAAGTTTCAAAGCAAATGTTTGCACCGATCTGGAAAGGTTATTTCCCCGAGGAGTCGCATGTAGGATATGTAACAAATGGTGTACACATGCTGACTTGGGCTTCATCGGAGTGGAAAGCGCTGTATGAAAAATATTTCACAAAAGCATACTATAATGACCAATCCAACCCGGCGGTTTGGGAGAAAATTCATTCCGTTCCCGATCAAGAAATCTGGAATATACGTACTTCTCTAAAAAACAAACTGGTAGATTATATACGGATGCAATTCCAGGACAACTGGCTTAAAAATCAGGGTGACCCGACCAGCGTTGTTCCAATTTTGGAATCCATTGATCCGAATGCATTAATCATCGGATTCGGTCGTCGATTTGCAACGTATAAGCGTGCACATCTGCTATTTAGTGACTTAGACAGGTTGGCGAAAATTGTGAATGATCCGATTCATCCGGTTCAGTTTCTTTACACCGGGAAAGCTCACCCCGCTGATGGTGCAGGGCAAGGTTTGATTAAAAGAATCATCGAAATCTCTAGAATGCCGCAGTTCTTAGGAAAAGTAATTTTCCTTGAAAACTACGACATGCGACTTGCAAAACGTTTGATTTCCGGTGTTGATATCTGGTTGAACACCCCTACCCGTCCTCAAGAGGCTTCCGGAACATCGGGAGAAAAAGCGGCGATGAACGGCGTATTAAATTTCTCTGTCCTGGACGGCTGGTGGTATGAAGGCTACAAAAAAGGAGCCGGCTGGGCGTTGACCGACAAAAGAACGTATGAAAACCAAGAGTATCAGGATAAACTTGATGCGTTGACCATTTACAATACGCTTGAAAATGAGATTATTCCGCTTTATTTTGCTAAAAACACAAAAGGATATTCTCCCGAGTGGATTCAAACAATTAAAAACTCTTTTGCTCAAATCACTCCTCACTATACCACAAAGCGAATGATGGATGATTACTTTGAGCGATTCTACAACAAGCAAGCGAAAAGAACGGCACTTCTAAAAGCGAAAAACTTTGAAAAAGCGAAAGAAATTTCTGCCTGGAAAGAAAAAATCGCTTCGTCTTGGGACAGCTTTGAAGTAGTGTCAATGGATCTTCCTGATAAATTAATTCATAATCCTCAGGTAGGTGAAGACTACAACATTAGTGTTGTGATTGATGTGAAAAATTCAACTGAAAAAGGGCTCGGAATTGAACTGTTAGCCATTAAAACAGATGCGAATAATCAGCCATTGGTTGCTGATGCTGACGAGCTGACTTTAGTGAAAACGGAAGGAACAAAGCTTCATTTCAACATAAACTATCAGCTAGACAATGCAGGAGCATATAAATATGGTTTCCGTATGTTCCCGAAAAACGACTTACTGCCGCATCGCCAAGACTTTGCGTTTGTGAGATGGCTGTAAGCCTCTTTTTGAAGCAAAAAGAAAAAAAACGACAAGACTATACTGTTTTGTCGTTTTTTTGTTGCAGTTCAGAGTTTAGTCACCATTCTTTGGGATAGGTTGTAATGACACAGTGGCTACTGAGAAAGTTAAAGTCACGTCAGATAACGAGCAGTTAAACAAACTTCAAGCTAACGACCACGATGCATCACCTGTCTCGTTTGCAGCTTGCAAGGCACTTTTTCCATCTTAAGAAAAAGGAAAAAGAATAAAAATTTTTCACGTTATTTTTTTTTAATCCCTCTGCGATGCTTTTCGATAGCTCTGTTCAGAACCCTTGCTTTACTTAAAACGAACTCTCTATCAAGAATTTATTCTAAGATTTTTCGGCTCCTTTCGATCTCCACGCAAGAAACACGGAAACTACCGCATAGATCAAGATTAACAGTACCCAGCGATCATCGTTTGTAAACATCAAATAAACACCAAAACCGAGCAGCAAAGTCACGAAAAACATCATTCTTACTATACGCTGAATGCGGATATTTTCATTCCTTACGTTCGACAAATAGGTTGACTGAACAATAATCAGCAATAAAGTTCCCACAGCAAAAACATATTTTGCAAAGCTAAAATCGAAGAATTGGAATGCCGCTCCGGCAAGCACCAGCACACCGCCTAAGCCGTGTAAAATTTTAATTAATCCGCTATTCATTTTCTTTGATTATAAAAATATCTTCGTTGTCTTTTTTTAAGTAATATTTCTCACGAGCAAATCGTTCCAAACTCTCATCTCCGGACTGCATATCATTCATTTTCTGCTTGTTGGACTCTATCTCATCCTTGTAGAAATTGATTTCTTTATTCAGATTCTTGATATTACGCGAAGTCTTCCATCTACTTCTCAAGCTGTGTTTGCCAAAAAAAATTACAATCACGGAGAATATGAGGATTGTCAAAAAGTATTTATTAAAAATTACTTTTCTCAAAACAGGCAATATTGAGTTCAAAAATTTCATACGATCAAAGTTTATTTTTTACATTAAGGTCGTATGGAACACGCCATTAACCATTCTCTTAGGTTTAAGACTTATCTTAAATGGCTGTTTCATATTCAATAGTCCCCCTCCTTCCGGGCAGGGATGTTAGTTAAGTTTTTCTTTATTTTAACTATTTTAAAGGGTCTTCAACCACTATAAGGGATAGTATTTCTAATCACACAACGTATATAAATCACCTCTCGGATTTATCAGCAATAGCGGTACTTTTGATTTTCTGATTAAATGTAATTCTTTTGGACCAAAAACAATATCATCCAGCCCATAATCTCTTGAAGCAGACATTATAACAAGCCCAAAATTCTCATCTTCAGCTTTTTGAACAGCTTCTTTATCCAACTTGAAGCTATCTCGTTTTGCCTTTTCATCGTGGTATTTTAAGTCAAATTTATCGAAAACAATTTTCATTTTCTCAAATGTCCGTTGTGCTTTTGAGCCATAATCATTGGCAAGCAAAAGCGTAATTTCGGAATAGCAGAATCTGCCAAATGCTGCAGCAAACTGTGTTTTTTCGTACTCCTCAATCAAAAAGCCGACAGGAACAAGCACTTTATCAAAGTTGATTTCCGAAAATGTATCTTTGAAAAACAGATAAGGAATCCGTAAATTTCTGCAATAATTCAAATAACTTCTCAATTTTTTCTTTCCTTTATCACACCATTGAATCAACAAAAAGGAAGCTTCTAAAATCTCACAATCAGTCGCTAATTCGCTGATTTTCTTTGAATAAACTAAAATTTTCGCTTGCTCCAATGCGAGTGGTTTCAGGAAATCTTCTATCTCATTTCTCGCAACTTCTTCAGCATCCGCGTGCTCCACATACATCATAATCCCAAAATCCTTTTTCAGGCTCTGAGAAAGACTGTAACCGCTTTTAATTAGTGTTTCGGCCGTTTGGATCGTATGAATAAGAATGGTCAGCATTGTTTTGGATTTGACGTTGTTCGGGTCAAAGTTATCTTGTCTTTTCTTTAAACAGTAGAAAACATTAGTTGAGGAAACTCAGCAAACTAACCAAGTCTCACACTTTTTCAGGGTTCCGGAATAGTATATTTATCCTTTTTCTGGGCCTGCCTGTCGCAGAAAGAGTTAGGATTGCCGGTTTAGAGGGTTTTAATCCACAAAATAAACCCGTTTTACCCGTTTCGAAACACTTGTCAGGATTTCATACGGTATTGTTTTCAATTTTTCGGCCATTGCCTCAATGGTGATATTCTTCCCGAAAATTTCAACGCTATCTCCTTCATTTGCCGGGACATCAGTCAAATCAATCATGGTTAAATCCATGCAGACATTGCCCACTACTTTCGCTTTATGCCCATTCACCCAAACTTCGCCGATTCCATTTCCGAGTTTCCGGTCGAATCCATCAGCATAGCCGATCGGGATAATGCCGATTCTGCTTTTTCGGTGGATTTTTCCTTTCCGACCATAACCCACCGTATCACCGGCTTCCACATCCCGTATCTGCAAAATTATAGTTTTCAGCGTACAAACCGGCTCCAAAACCACATTTTCCAGAAAACTGACACTGTACAGTCCAATTCCTAACCGCACCATATCCATCTGACTCTCTGAAAAACGTTCTACTCCCGCAGAATTGAGAATATGACGCATGATTTTATGAGAAAACGCATCAGATATTTCATCCGCGGCTTTTGAAAATACTTCGATTTGTTTTCGGGTAAAATCATCGAATTTTTGACTGTCTGCTCCGGCTAAATGACTGAACACTGAGCGAATTTTCACCTGGTTTTGATTTTTAAGCATTTCAATCAACTCCGGAATTTCATCGGGATTAAACCCGAGCCGATGCATTCCGCTATCGATTTTTATATGAATGGGAAAGTCTGTCAAAGCCCATCTCTGAGTAGCCTTGATAAAGCTTTTCAACAGCTGGAAACTGTAAATTTCGGGCTCTAATTTATGCTCAAAAATCGTATCAAAAGCTCCTTTTTCCGGATTCATTACCACAATCGGCAGCCAGATTCCTTCCCGGCGAAGCTCGGCACCTTCATCGGCTACGGCCACAGAAAGATAATCACAGCGATTATTCTGCAACGTACGCGCAATCTCCACAGAGCCGCTGCCATAAGCAAAAGCTTTGACCATGCACATTGTTTTTGTCTCGGGACGCAAAAGGGTACGAAAATAGTTGAAATTGTGGATAAAAGCATTCAAATCTACATCAAGAGTAGTTTCATGCACCTGAAGTTCAAGCCTCGAAAGTATATTCTCAAAGTAAAATCTCCTTGACCCTTTAAGTAAAATTATTTCGCCGGAAAACAGCTCTATTTCTTTTGAGCGAAGAAAATCACTCGTATCCTTATAAAATGTTTTCCGGTCAAGCTTGAATTTATCTGCCGAACGAGAAATAGCATCGCCAATTCCGATTAATCTGTCAACTCCCTTCTGCTCTACAAGCGCCGCTACCCTTTCATAAAGGGCTTCTTCAGCCATTCCGGTTTCTAAAATATCGGACAAAATCAAGGTTTTATCTAATTTTTTCATTGCAGCTTGTCGATTTTGAAAATCAAGTGCAATACCCAAAGAATTTAAATCTGAATTGTATGTGTCATTGATAATCAAACATCCGTCATTGCCCTCTTTTACCTCGAGACGCATCGCGACAGGTTCTAAATTTTTCAATCTTTCCGTAATCGATTCCAAAGGAATTTTAAGGTAAAGCATCAAACATACACATTGCAAAGCATTTTCGATAGACGCGTTGTCTGAAAATGGAATTTCAATCTTAAATTTCCTGTTTTCAAACTCCAAATCGATTGTTGTGCTGTTGTTTTTATGTACATGAAGCACCCGGAGCTGAGCATCGGCTTTGCTTCCCCAGTCAAATAGCTTGGCTTGCAGGTTGGCTTGAATAATCGAAATTTCTAACAGTTTGTCATCCGAGTTGTAAATCAAAACCTCGGCATCTTTGAATAGTTTCAATTTTTCATCCGCTTTTTGTTTCAATCCGCTGAATCCTTCCTGATGAGCTTCCAAAAGATTTGTAAAAATCCCGATTGTTGGTCTGACTATCGGTTGGAGCTTCTCCATTTCGCCTGTTTTTGAAATTCCGGCCTCAAAAATTCCAAGCTGCGTATTATCATTCAACGACCAAACAGAAAGAGGCACACCAATCTGCGAATTGTAGCTTTTAGGTGAACGGATTATCCTGTAATCGGCATGCAGAAGATAATAGAGCCACTCTTTGACAATTGTTTTTCCATTGCTGCCTGTTATCCCGACAATCGGAATTGAAAACTTCGCGCGGTGAGCCTTAGCTAATTTTTGCAATGCTGCCAACGGATCTGCAACCAACAAAAACACGGCATCTTCCATCTCTTTCTCAAAATAATCCCGCATCTCGCTTACAACAAAATATCGAAGATTTTTCTGATACAATTCTCTGATATAATCATGACCATCATTCCATTTGGATTTAAATGCAAAAAACAATGATTCGTTTGGAAATGAAAGAGAACGGCTATCGGTCAATAACCATTGGATATCAACTTCCTGTAAGTTTTCAGGCGTAAATTCAAGAATTTCAGCTATTTCGGAGAGTTTCATTTATATTCAAAATTAAGACTACAAAGGTATGAAAAATTTCTGTTTGAATGTCCTGTCAGCAAAAGAACAAAAGCAAAACAACTATAATAAAACAACTTGTCTTAAATCTACATCCGGAAATTCCCTAAGGTATTCAAGAACTGCCACAAAGCTCTCATCGTATTGATAGTAAAGTAATTAGACACGCTTTAATCAGAATGATTGCAATAGTTTTGCACAAATTTTATGTAGAACCTATTTGTCACGTCTGACAAGTTTTTTTTACATACCAAAAAAAAAGACCCGCTTCTATAAGCAGGTCTTTTAGATAATTTTCAATTTTCAAAAACACTATGGAGTTTATCAAACAACGTCATATTGGGGTTCCTCAGTAATTTCAGGAACTAATTCCGCGTAAGTAACCACGCCATTTTCATCCACCACTACAACCGCGCGTGCTGCCAAACCCTGCAAAGGTCCGTCTATCAAATGCACTCCGTAGTCGGTTGTAAAGTTGTTATAGCGGAAATCCGATGCTGTAATAACATCATTCAGTCCTTCCGCCCCACAAAAGCGAGAGGCTGCAAAAGGCAAGTCTTTTGAAACACAAAGTACGGGAACTCCTTTTTCGGAAGCTATTTTATTGAAATTTCGAACAGATGCGGCGCAAACACCGGTATCAATGCTCGGGAAGATATTTATGATAAACTTTTTTCCTTTAAAATCTGCTAAAGTAACTTCACTCAAATCACCTTTAACCAACTTAAAATCAGGCGCTTTCTCACCCACTTTTGGTAATTCTCCGTTCGTATTCACCGGAGTTCCTTTAAAATTTGTTGTTGCCATTTTTAATGAATATTAAATATTAGTAAAATTCAGTTATTCTTGTTATTCTACAACAATGATAAGTCGTTTTTTGTTTACCTTTGTATGAGAGATTTGTGATTTACTTTGTCTATTTCAGCACTAAATCCTTACTATTTTTTGAAAAAAAAGATTATTTATTTAGGAATAATTGTTTTGTTAATTTTACTGCAATCATGCGGGAATGACAAAACTTATTGTGTTCACGCTGATTTTACCGAATACGTCTATCGGTTTGAAAAAGAAGCAGCACAACGAGGCCGAAATTTTAATTTTAAAAACACAGGATTAATCGTTGAGTTTGCCGATTTAAAAGACAATCTTGCCGGATTATGCCATTATGAAAAGCCGATTCGGATAGAAATCGATAAGACGTACTGGAAAAAAATGAAACAGTATGCCGGTGCTGATTTAGTATGTGAAGAATTGATTTTTCATGAATTAGGTCATGGTTTTTTGAATCGAAATCATCTCAACACAACTCTCGAAAATGATGAATGGAAATCCATGATGTGCGGCGGAGATTCCATCCCGGGTAAAACTTGGAACATTAACTACAGAGGAATGCGGAGGAGTTATTATTTAGATGAACTGTTTAATGAAAACACACCCGCGCCGGAATTTATCTCTACGGTACTGCCTATCGACACTTCCGGTTATTTCAGCTTGCACTATGAGAATTTCAACAGCATGAACCCTACGTATTGGAACCCTTCTACAATAAAGAACTCTTCGCTTTCTATCCAAAACCAGGAGCTTGTCTATGTATCTCAATCAAGCGCCAATTTAGCCATCGTCGCAAAATTTCCTTATGTTGACATCTTAGATGA
Organism: Porphyromonadaceae bacterium; assembly: GCA_012523295.1. GTDB lineage: Bacteria > Bacteroidota > Bacteroidia > Bacteroidales > Paludibacteraceae > UPXZ01. The sequence goes on from JAAYIT010000081.1 coordinate 9,079, forward strand.
TTTTTCTTTTGAATTTAGTTTTAGACTTGCCGAGAGCAACCCATTTTTAAGATACGGTCTTGTTTTCGGCAATTCGTCAGTTTCTCTGGACTTCTTTCTGATCAACAATAACAAAGAGATGGCTTTCGGGAATAATAAATGGTATAGTTATTTTACAAAATTGAAAAACGACCACATTATTCCTTTTAAAAACAACCACCTTAAAGTACTGAAAAAGGAAGAAATGCTTTATTATTTTATCAATAATGCGTATGTTTACAGCAGTGAAATTGAGATTGGGAAGGAAGGTTTTAACTTTGGTTTTATGGTTCCTGAATTTTCTACTCTTTATGTAGATAATTTTAGAATCGGGAAGAAGTCTAAAAGTCAAAACATTCCGAGAGAACATGTGTCAGCAAGCAAACCAACAGCAGAATTAGAAATTTTGGAAATCGAAATAGCTGAAATCTATTCAAGCAAACAATAAAAACTTATGTCAAAATTCATAATTTATCAAGTTTTACCACGTCTTTTTGGAAATTTCAATTCTACCCGAAAATACAACGGTACAATAAAAGATAACGGCTGTGGAAAATTCAATAGTTTCACCCCTAAAGCACTAAACGCGATTAAAGAATTTGGCGCTACGCATATTTGGTACACGGGCGTTTTGGAACACGCGACAAAAACGGATTATACGAGATTTGGCATCCTGCGTGACCACCCGGGAATTATCAAGGGAAATGCCGGATCGCCTTATGCCATAAAAGATTTTTACGACGTTGATCCCGATTTGGCGGAAGATGTACCGAACAGGATGGCTGAATTTGAAGCTTTAATTCAACGAACGCATGATGCCGGACTCAAAGCAATCATTGACTTTGTACCCAATCATACGGCACGTCAATATCATTCTGATTCAAAGCCAAAAGGAGTAAAAGATTTGGGTGAATCAGACAACCCGGAATGGGCTTTCTCTCCGCTAAACAACTACTATTATATTCCCGGTAAAAAACTACAACCGCAGTTTAACACCGAGGGTTACACCGAATTTCCTGCCAAAGCTACCGGAAATGATCAATTTACAGCCAAACCAACCGAATTTGATTGGTATGAAACGGTGAAACTGAATTACGGCGTAAATTACTTAGAAGGCCATCAGAAGCAGTTTGATCCAATTCCGAACACCTGGTACCAAATGCTGGATATTCTGATTTTCTGGACAAACAAAAATGTTGACGGTTTTCGTTGTGATATGGCAGAAATGGTACCTGTGGAATTCTGGGGCTGGGTGATTCCGCAAATCAAAAAACTGAATCCGGAAATTATTTTCATAGCTGAGGTATATAATCCGGCCGAATATCGGAACTACATTTGTAACGGAAAATTTGATTTTCTATACGATAAAGTCGGAATGTATGATCTGCTACGCAATATTATAAGCCGAAATCATGCCGCGCGAAATATAACGGATGCCTGGCAAAGCTTGAACGGAATTTCAGAAAACATGCTTCATTTCATGGAAAATCATGATGAACAGCGCATTGCATCCGGATTTTTTTGTGGAAATGGAGTGTATGCCATACCTGCGGTAATCGTATCATTCACGCTAACTGCAGCTCCATACATGATATATATGGGACAAGAATTAGGAGAACAAGGAATGGACATGGAAGGATTCAGCGGTGTGGATGGAAAAACTTCAATTTTTGATTATTGGGGCATAAAATCGATTCAGAACTGGGCTAACAATGGTGAATTTGACGGGTTAAACCTCAATGACGATGCAAAAGAATTAAGAAACTTTTATCAAAAGCTGAATAAGATTTCTTTAACCGAGAAAGCTATAAGTCAAGGAGTTATGTATGATTTAGTGTTCGCGAATTTTGGAAATCAAAAATTTAACTCCCACGAACATTTTGCTTACTTCAGGAAATACAAGAACGAAATTCTGCTGATTGTTGTCAATTTTCATGACAAAGAAGCTGACATTGAAATTATTATACCTTCCGAGGCATTCCAATATCTGAATATGAATGAGTATGATTTTTATGGTTCTACCAATCTGCTAAATGAATCCGAAGAGTTCCCGATTCAGCGCCTTTCTTCTAAAAACACATACAGAGTACTCGTTCCGGCATGGAATGGCAAGATATTAAAATTAAAGAAAAAGAATGTTGTTGGATAAATAGTGCTTTAATTTGCGTTTTGTACAGCGGGAATGTGCAAATTTTTATTAAGAAAAAGAACATACTCGCGCGCTTCATTCTCCTTACTTCACGCTTTTCACACAATTTTCACTAAATTTGTCGTTATTAAATGACAATTATCGCTTTTAGATGAAAAAAATCCATCAAACCAATCAGATGTTGAAATTTATCTTTATCGCAGTAGCTGTGATAATTGTTGTCGTGTCAACTATTTTCACAAATCGATTGGCTGAAAAACTTTCGAATGAAGAAACAAAAAAAATAGAAATATGGGCGGATGCGACCAAGCAACTTCTCCTCGCGGATGAGAACACAGATATCAATTTTCTACTCAGTATAATCGAGGATAACACTACTATTCCGGTGATTATGACAGATGAAAATGACATTATGCTCTCCTATCGGAACATCAAAGTTCCAAAAAGCAACGACAGCATTTTTTTCCAAAACAAAATCGATAAATTTAAAAATGCGAGACAGGGAATTGTTGTTAAATTAGATGATGATATTCAGCAATTTATATATTATGACGAATCCTCGCTTCTGAAACAATTACACATCTTTCCATATATTCAGTTCGGAATAATTTTCCTGTTCTTTATCATCGTTATTCTCGCTTTTTCGAGCACCAAAAAAGCCGAACAGAATCAAGTTTGGGTGGGACTTTCAAAAGAGACTGCACATCAACTCGGAACACCGATTTCGTCGCTGCTTGCCTGGACTGAATTGCTCAAAGCGCGACACCGGGATGACAAGCTGCTGCTCGACATGGAAAAAGATGTAAAACGCCTGAGCATCATTGCCGAGCGCTTCTCAAAAATCGGTTCTAAACCCGATCTCAAACCAACTGAACTTCACTCTGCGCTATCAAACGCGGTGAGCTATATCCGAAATCGCACTTCAAACAAAGTTTCTATTTCCCTACATTATCCTGAAAATACACATATTGAGATTCCACTAAACGTTCCTCTTTTCGAGTGGGTAATCGAAAATCTTTGCAAAAATGCAATCGACGCAATGAATGGTAGCGGTAAACTTGATCTTAACGTAAAAACCGAAGAAAAAGAGACGATAATCGATATAACCGACACCGGGAAAGGCATGGAAAGAAAGTTCCACAAAGCAATTTTCACACCCGGATATACGACCAAAGAGCGTGGTTGGGGCTTGGGCTTATCTCTCGCGAAGCGCATTATAGAAGAATATCACAAAGGAAAAATCTTTGTAAAACAATCCGAAGTCAACGTAGGAACCACCTTCAGAATTATTCTGCCACGCTCTTAACCCACCAACTTTTCGAAATAAAAGTTAAAATAACGCCGTTTTTGTGTTTTTTTAACAATTACGGAGTTGCGTTTCGCCCCTCACTTCCATCTTTATAGTAAAGGGCAAGTTAAATTCGCCCGACTTATATCTAAATTAAAATTGATTGAAATCAAACCATTTCAAGATTTGATTCAACATTTTTATCATTGATTCGGAAAAACTTGATTTTATAAATAACAATCCATTTTCCCATGGGAAGTTGGAACAAATATAAATATTTAATTTTACTCCAATGAAAACAATTTTAAAAACCTTTGCTTTAATTTTTATCGTCTCTCTGGTTGGTTGCAATAAGAGTGACGAACCTTTTGTTGATTTCAAATCTTCCACCGCGTTATCCATTTTTGTAAAAGATAAAAAAGTCGGTATTTCATCGCTTGTGAATAAAAACTACACTGTCTTTACCGAATATTGGATTGATGGGGAGAAAAGCACTTCCGAACAGCTGACAGCGCTTCTGCCTGACGGAAATTATTACAGAACCTCCATTGATCGTGAATACAACGTGTCAACTGTGTATAGAAAAACAAACGGTGAAGTTGTTACTTATAAATTTTCACGAAATTACTCGCTTCATCCGGATTTCCAACTCTATTATTACAAAAACAATCTACTTCAGAAAATGGACACCACCACTTATGGAGTGATTCATGCTGTGGATGCGGGTAAAGATGAGCTATTTGCAGGATTTTTCGGTAGAGAAAGATACTCAGACTATGGAAATTACCTTGCGCCAACCAAAGCTTTTTACTGGGACGGCGCAAAAAAAATCCAGGAGTTACCGTTACCTTCCACCTATTTTAAAGGAGTTTCCTGTGTTCACAAATCCAACGATGCGGTGTATGTAGCTGCGAAAACAGACTTTACCATGTATTGGAAAAACACGGAAATCGTTCGTCTGAGTCAAAAATACGGTGAAATAAAACAGATAATAACTGTAGGAAACGATGTGTATGCCGTTGGTTTTTACAATAAAAACAACAATTTGAACTCGAATCATACCGCAGCATATTGGATAAATGACAAATTAGTAGAATTAGAAGACAACGCCATCGCGTACAGTATATTCTTGGATGGAAGAGATGTGTATGTAGCCGGTGCCGTAGGCAGACATGAATCTGAATTCAAAGCTTGCTACTGGATAAATGGTGAAAGAGTAATGTTGGAAGAAGACTAACATCTAAACCTTAATTAACTTCTCCAACCCTCCCCGACAAAATAAATATTATTTTTGTCGGGGATTTTTTTGTAAATTTGCATTCTCAAATTAGTTAAATAGTTAAATGGTTAAACAGTTGATGAGTAAATCTGTGAAAAAGTAAAATTATTTTGTCTATTCACCATTTTTACTCCTGCCACTCAAAGAATTAACCAACAAACCAATCAACCAAATGTCAATAGAATTAAGCGAACAAGAACAGTTTAGACGTGAAAGTCTGAATGAATTAAGAAATATGGGCATTGATCCCTATCCTGCTGCCGAGTATCCTACCAATGCATTTTCTACAGAAATTAAAGCATCTTTCAAAGACGATGAAGAGCCTAAGCGGCAAGTCGTGATTGCCGGACGAATTATGAGCCGCAGAATTATGGGTAAAGCATCTTTCGTAGAACTACAAGATAGTGAGGGACGAATTCAGGTTTACATCACGCGCGATGATATCAACACCGAAGAGCAACCTGAAATGTACAATACGATTTTCAAAAAGCACACCGATATAGGTGATTTTATCGGCATCAAAGGATACGTTTTCCGTACTCAAATGGGTGAAATAAGTGTTCACGCTACGGAATTCACCATTTTGAGCAAATCACTGAAGCCACTCCCTATCGTAAAACACAAAGATGGCGTAACCTACGATGCATTTGAAGATCCGGAGCAGCGCTACCGCCAACGATACGTGGATTTGGTGGTGAATGACGGTGTGAAAGAGACTTTCATAAAGCGGACAAAAGTATATGAATCCATGCGAAATTTCTTCAATGAGCAAGGCTATATTGAAGTAGAAACTCCTGTGCTTCAACCCATTCCGGGCGGTGCTTCCGCTCGTCCGTTTATTACGCATCACAATGCCCTGAATATTCCGCTTTACTTGCGTATTGCCAATGAACTTTATCTTAAAAGACTCATAGTCGGTGGTTTTGAAGGTGTGTATGAATTCTCCAAGAACTTTCGAAATGAAGGAATGGACCGTACTCACAATCCGGAATTTACCGTAATGGAAATCTATGTAGCCTACAAAGACTACAACTGGATGATGGATTTCACCGAAAAAATGGTTGAAAAAGCCTGTTTTGATGTGAATGGTTCATACGAAGTGAAAGTAGGAGAAAAATTGATTAATTTCAAAGCTCCGTATAAGCGTGTGACCATGATTGACAGCATTAAGGAGTTCACCGGATTTGATATTTCAGGGATGAACGAAAATGAGCTTCGAGAAGTTTGTAAAAAACTGAACATCGAAATAGATGATACTATGGGGAAAGGAAAATTGATTGACGAAATTTTCGGTGAAAAATGTGAAGGAAACTATATTCAACCCACGTTTATTATCGATTATCCGATTGAAATGAGTCCGCTCTGTAAACGTCATCGCACAAATCCTGAACTTACAGAGCGATTCGAACTGATGGTAAACGGCAAAGAACTTGCCAACGCATACAGCGAATTAAATGATCCGATAGACCAATTGGAGCGATTCCAAGAACAGCTAAAACTTTCTGAGAAAGGTGATGACGAAGCCATGTTCATTGATTTGGACTTTGTACGTTCTCTTGAATACGGTATGCCACCCACTTCAGGAATGGGAATCGGGATGGATAGGCTTGTCATGTTACTGACCGGGAAAGAAGCTATTCAGGAAGTACTATTTTTCCCTCAAATGCGCCCTGAAAAAGTAATCAAAAATGATCCGATTGAAAAATACACGGAAATTGGTGTTCCTATAGAGTGGGTACCGGTACTTCAAAAAGCCGGATTTACAACGATAAAAAGTCTTCAAGGGATAAATCCAAACAAGCTACATCAAGATATTTGCGGCATTAACAAAAAGAATAAATTGGAGCTCAAAAATCCAACAAAAGAAGAAGTTCAAAGTTGGGTGAATGCCCTGTAACTCTCTTTGAAGCGGGTGGAATGAAACGGGTGACAAACTTTTTCTAATGATTCAAAACAGATTATTTGTTTACAAAAGCTTGCATAAAAGCCAAAAAATTCATATTTTTCACTCATCAAACTAACCCTTTAAGGGAATGAGAGCTATTATATGATTAACGAAAGCATAGAATGGGGAAACTCAAGCGTAACGCTTCATGAGGCGATGTCGAGTGTAGTCGGATCAAAAAAATTCGATGACATGCGAATAGCAATTATGGGTGGCGGAAGCTGGGCAACAGCTTTAGCAAAGATTTTTCTCACAAACAACAAATACATCAACTGGTATATGCGCCGTCAGGAACAAATCGATGAATTTATCCGACTTGGAAAAAATCCATCGTACCTGACCGGGGTTAAATTTGACACGGATCGGATCAACTTTACAAACGATATAAATAAAATCGTAAAAACTTCCGATGTGCTGGTTTTTGCCATGCCCTCCCCTTTTCTGAAACAACATTTGAAAAGGTTAAAGCGAAAATTAGATGGCAAAATTATCGTTTCGGCAATCAAAGGAATTGTGCCGGAAGACAATATGCTGATTTCCGATTACTTCATGACAAAATACAATGTGCCTGAAGAAAACATCCTGGCATTAGGCGGACCTTGTCACGCTGAGGAGGTGGCTTTGGAACGATTTTCATACCTTACCGTAGCTTGCAAGTCACGTGAAAGAGCCCGCAATATTGCCGACAAATTAGCAAACAGTTATATCAAAACTCGAATAAGCGATGATGTATATGGACTTGAATACACTTCGGTCATGAAGAATATTTACGCCATTGCAGCCGGGATTTGTTTCGGATTGAAATATGGTGATAACTTTCTCGCGGTGCTGATTTCCAATGCCGTACAAGAAATGAATCGGTTTTGTACGGCTACGAATCCACAACACAGAGACATTAGCGAATCGGCGTTTTTAGGTGATTTATTGGTAACTGCTTATTCAAAATTCAGTCGAAACAGACTATTCGGATCCATGATAGGGATGGGCTATTCGGTCAAAACAGCTCAAATTGAAATGGAGATGATTGCCGAAGGCTTTTACGCGACAAAAACCATTCACGAGATGAATGAAAAATACCGTGTCAACATTCCGATTGTGAACGCGGTATATAATATCTTGTATGAAAAAAGTTCTCCGATAATTGAAATCAGGGAATTGTCGGAAAAATTGCAGTAAACAAACCCCAACGGAACGTAACCAACTATTTACAAAAAACACAGAATTATTCCCCGGTCACGAGCAAAAGCATGTATAATGTGTAAAATTGTGCAAGTGACACGAAACAAACTCACAAAAATACACCTCAACAAAGCCAAAAGATTAGATAGATATTCTATTCATAAAAAATGACCGTTTAACAATTCTACTATTTAACAAAATATCAACATATGAAACATATTCAATTGTCTTTTGACAAAACACTCGATTTTATTTCGGCAGAAAAAATAGCCGGATATGAGAATGAAGTAAAAGCGGCAAACGAAGCTCTTCATAACGGCACAGGAAAAGGAAATGATTTCCTCGGGTGGCTAAATCTACCTTCATCCATTGATGAAGCACATTTTAGGGATGTGGAAAACACGGCAAAAGTCCTACGCGAAAACTGCGAAGTAGTCGTGGTGATCGGAATCGGCGGAAGCTACTTAGGTGCAAAAGCTGTGATAGACGCGCTTTCAAACAGTTTTGACTGGTTACAGAAAGAACGTAAAAATCCTGTGGTGCTTTACGCCGGTCAAAATATTGGCGAAGATTATCTTTACGAACTACAGGAACTTCTGAAAAATAAAAAATTTGGAATTATCTCCATTTCAAAATCAGGAACTACCACAGAGCCGGCTTTAGCTTTTCGACTGCTAAAAACGCAACTTGAAGAACAACAAGGTAAAGATGCCGCTAAAAAACTGATTGTTTGTGTCACGGATAAATCAAAAGGCGCGTTACGCACTTTGGCCGACAAAGAAGGACTGAAATCCTTTGTGCTTGAAGATAGCGTCGGCGGGCGTTATTCGGTTCTTACTCCGGTTGGTTTATTGCCGATAGCAGTTGCTGGATTTGACATTCGTCAGTTAGTGCAGGGTGCACGCGAAATGGAAAAAATCTGTGGTTTGGAAACTTCATTTGATGAAAATCCGGCGGCTCAATATGCCGCAGTTCGGAACGAATTGTACAAAAACGGAAAGAAAATCGAGATTTTAGTCAATTACCACCCAAAACTTCACTACATATCCGAATGGTGGAAGCAACTCTACGGCGAAAGTGAAGGCAAAGAAAACAAAGGTATTTATCCCGCTTCGGTAGATTTCACTACCGACTTGCACTCCATGGGTCAATGGATTCAGGAAGGTGAACGGACAATCTTTGAGACCGTTATTTCTATAAAAGAACCAAATCACACCAAAATCTTCCCACATTCGGAAGAAAATTTGGATGGACTAAATTTTCTTGCAGGAAAACGAGTGGATGAGGTAAATAAAATGGCTGAGCTTGGAACTATGATAGCGCATGTGGACGGAGGAGTACCTAATCTGAAAATTGAACTTCCAAAACTGAACGAGTTTTATCTTGGAGAATTGATTTATTTCTTCGAAAAAGCATGCGGAATCAGTGGCTATCTGCTTGGAGTCAATCCATTTGATCAGCCGGGTGTGGAAGCATACAAAAAAAACATGTTCGCGTTGCTCGAAAAACCGGGTTTTGAAGAAGAGACTAAAGCGATAAAAGCAAGATTATAATACCGCTCTATTAATCTAACGTCAACTCACAGGAAGACTTTCAAAATCCACTTGATATAATTCGGGTGGATTTTTTTGTCGGGCTCCATAAGTTTTTAGTCCGGTATTAATTGCTAAATAATAGCGATTGGAGTATATTTGTGTTCTCTAAAAAACGAGTTCTATTAATAGTATCAATACAGAATAACGCTAAACAAGATATAATACATTCGTAAGCATCCCACATTCGCCGTCTTTTCAATATTCTTTCAAAGGGCGAACTTTGCCTTAAAAAAGCTATGTTCAATCTCAATGAAGGAAACCGATTTGTAGTCTGCCGTAGTGGTGTTGAC
>JAAYIT010000010.1 GCA_012523295.1 Porphyromonadaceae bacterium
AAGAAAATAATAATTACAACACACCATATTGGTCTCTATTCCATTCTTTTTGATAAACTAAGAAGGGGTGAAAAAAGCGATAAATTCAAAAAAAACACAAAGCAATTTATTCTTGCAAAAAACGGGACCGAGTTTGAATTAAAACATCATGACAAAGATGTATTTCTTTTTCATCTTCATCTAATGCAAATTTTAGATGAGGCTATTGAAAATAAACTCTACCTTTTTCATTTTGTACTACTTAGACAACTTCTTGAAAATATCTCTTCATTTATTGGTTCTGGAAGAATAAGATTCATTTTAGCAGAAATAAAAGTTGTTAAACCAAACGATGCTTTGGAAATGATTAATTCACTTTCGCATCAAAATGTTTATCGCTTTCAATTCAATGAAATGTCTCCTGAACAAGAGGTACTTTTCAAAGATGTTTTTACAAAAATTCAGGATAAGTACAACTTCAGATATTAAAATATTATATTAATGACAGCAAACGATCAACAACAACTGGGTAAGACTCTTTGGACAATAGCCAATGACTTGCGTGGAGCAATGAACGCTGATGATTTCCGTGATTATATGCTTTCATTTCTTTTTTTACGTTATCTGAGCGACAACTATGAAGCAGCAGCCCGCAAGGAACTGGGAAGGGATTATCCCGTTCAGAATAATGGGGGCAGGCGTTCCCCTCTTTCTGTTTGGTATGATCAAAACCTTACTGATGTGCAAGAATTCGAAAAGCAAATGCGAAGAAAAATCCACTATGTGATTGAGCCGCCTTATTTATGGAACAGTATTGCAGAATTGGCTAAAACCCAGAGCAAGGAGTTGCTGCGCACATTACAACAAGGCTTTAAGTATATTGAAAATGAATCGTTTGAAAGTACATTTCAGGGTTTGTTTTCAGAAATCAATCTGGATTCTGACAAGTTAGGCAAGAATTACGAAGAACGTAACAAAAAACTTTGCACCATTATTCAGCGAATAGCCGAAGGCATCAACCAATTTTCTACTGATATTGATATTTTAGGAGATGCTTATGAATATCTTATTGGGCAGTTTGCTGCGGGGTCGGGCAAAAAAGCAGGTGAGTTTTATACGCCGCAACGCATTTCTGACATTCTTTCTGAAATAGTCATCCTTGATAGCCAGGATCCCAGTAAAGGGAAAAAGAAAAAAATTGAACGAGTGTTGGATTTTGCCTGTGGCTCAGGCTCGTTGTTGTTGAATGTTCGGAAAAAGTTAACCGAATCAGGTGGTACAATTGGAAAAATATTCGGTCAGGAAAAAAACATTACTACTTACAACCTTGCCCGGATGAATATGCTGCTTCATGGAGTAAAAGATACGGAGTTTGAAATTCACCATGGTGATACTTTACTTAATGAATGGGGAATTTTAAACGAGATGAATCCTGCTAAAAAGTTGGAATTTGATGCTGTTGTAGCCAATCCGCCTTTTAGCTATCGCTGGGAACCATCAGAAGTATTGGGAGAAGATTTTCGTTTTAAGAGTTATGGTCTTGCTCCCAAATCAGCAGCAGACTATGCATTTTTATTGCATGGATTTCATTTTCTTGGCAAAGAAGGAACAATGGCGATTATTTTACCGCATGGTGTTTTATTCAGAGGAGGTTCAGAAGAACGTATAAGGAAAAAACTATTGCAGGACGGAAACATTGATACAGTTATAGGGCTTCCGGCAAATCTGTTTTTCTCGGCAGCTATTCCTGTTTGCATCATGGTTTTAAAAAAATGCAAAAGGTTTGATGATGTATTATTTATAAACGCTATTGACTATTTTGAAAAAGGGAAACGACAAAACAACTTACTCCCTAAACATATAAAAAAGATAGTTGAAACATATAAAGGTCGCAAAGAAGAAACACGTTACTCTCGCAGAGTTTCAATTGACGAAATAGAGAAAAATGAATTCAATCTGAATATTTCACGATATGTAAGCACTACATTAGATGAAGAAATTATTGATTTGCACGAAGTAAATAAAAAACTGGTTGACCTCGATAAAGCAGTTAACAAAGCAAGAGAGGCACATAATAAGTTTTTAAAGGAATTAGGACTTCCACCAATCTAATAGAAACAGC
>JAAYIT010000082.1 GCA_012523295.1 Porphyromonadaceae bacterium
AGGTGGAAATCCCTGCGGGCTTTCCACCTAACGGAGCAGCGATTTGCGTGTGTCCAGCCCTGCGGGACTGTCCACTAACTTGCGATTTGCAACATGCAAATCACATCGCAAACCGCTGCTCCGTTATATGCAATTCACCCTACTCCTCAAAAGTTGATTTCGCAAACTAACGGTAGTCTTTAAATACATAAATTTTCTACCTTTGAGTTGCTCTATGCAAGGCTGACTTTAGAACTGTTACCTTGAGTACGTGCGCAATTCTGGTTGAGATGTTTGCGATGATTTCAGTGGCGGTATTGATAATTTATCAGTAACCCCGTTCAGAATATTTACTCTGCCAAAAGCACATCTCCTTAGAGTTTATTAAAAAACAATGCTTTATGGAAAAAGAAGAAATGATTTCAATGGAAATTGTCAATCCACAAGCTGCTGGTATTGACATAAGTAGCCGATCACATTGGGTGGCGGTTGGACAAAAAGAAAAGGATGTCCGTGAATTTGGTGTTTTCAACCAAGATCTATTTGAGATGGCCGATTGGTTGAAGGAGAAAAACATCAAAACTGTAGCTATGGAAAGTACAGGCACTTATTGGCAAAACCTACATGCCGTATTAATTGCCAAGGGGTTTCATATAATTCTGTGTAATGGGAAATTTACCAAAGACATTAAAAGAAAAAGACAGATGTGAAAGACTGTCAGTGGATACAGAAGCTCCATAGCCTTGGACTATTAAGCGGCAGTTTTCTACCCGATGAGAAGACCGAACAATTACGAACTTATACTCGTCACAGAGCCAATTTACTCAACAATGCCGCATCTACAAGCAAAAAATGCAGAAGTATTTGCGCCTACTCAATTTTCGATTGGACGTGGTGGCAAATGACATTTGTGGACTTACAGGATTGCTTATTATCAGGGCCATTTGTGAGGAAGAAACAAACCTGCAAAAATTAGCTGCTCTAAAACACGGAAATTGCCGAAAAAGCGAGTCGGAAATAGCTTTAGCATTACAATCAAATGGACGAAAAGACTATCTGTTTGCTTTAAAACAAGAGCTTGAAAACTATGATCACTTGCAAAACAAAATAGCTGAATGTGATAAAATTATAGAACAAATGCTCAATGAAATCATTGACAATGACGATAATAAAAGGCAACATTATATCGAGTCAAAACCACACAAAAGAATCAATAAAGCCACACCAAAAGATATTGATTTGAAGCTTAAATCATACCAAATGTTTGAAGGAACAGACCTGCTAGCAATGGAAGGCATGAGTTACTCAACAGTGCTCGCATTAATGAGTGAAGTGGGAATTGACGAAATTAAAAAGTTTTCGTCAGCCAAGCATTTCTGCTCATGGCTCAGATTAGCACCAAACAACAAAATCAGCGGAGGCAAAGTACTTTCGAGTAAAATTCCTAAAGGAAGCAACAGACTCAAAATAGCACTAAGAAATGCAGCTAATGCCATTGGAAATCTCAAAGAATCAACACCTCTAAGAGATTCCTTTCACAGAATAAATTTCAGGAAAGGAGGCGTATCGGCTGTAAGTGCAACCGATAGAAAATTAGTGGTAATTATTTGAAACATGGTCGTCAAAGAAGTACCCTACATAAACCCTGAAGGATATCTATATTTAGACCAAAAAAGAAAACTGGCTGTAAAGAAAAGAATCCAAAATCAAATCACTAAATTTGGACTGACCGCAGAAGATATATTATTTGTAAATAATTGATTCTAAAATATTTATATAAACGTTAGTCAGAACCTAAGTGCAAACAACATAAAATAGTGATTAGATGAACAAACTTTCCTTGATTGAGAAAATACACTTTGTGGGATAGTGTCACTTAAAACTGACGATATGAAAGAGACTTTCAAATTTGAGAAATCTTTTGGTCCTGTAGTATCATTCTCAGGATATGTGATACTTATAGCAGGATTAATAGCAACATATTTTTCGTTAACAGGTTTAATTTTAGTATTATTCGGTGCTTTTGTTGGTTTAACTAATTCTTGTACAACGATTGATTATGCAAATAGAAAAGCCAAATTTTCAAATAACATATTTGGTTTTATAAAAATTGGCAAATGGTTGGATATTACAAATGATATGAGTATAGGGATAAAGAAATCAAATAAGACTTACCGTACTTATAGCAGAAGCAACAGAATTCTTGACATTGCTACAAAACAGATTAAAATATATTTATTCGATTTGCATGGTAATCCTATTATGCCACTGAAAACTATTGACACAGTTGATAATTCGGGAAAAGAACTTGAAGATTTGAATAAAAAATTTTGACTGACAATTATGAAACAATAACAACTGTAGCCAACAAGCGGTATAAAAAATTGCCGAGAAGTAGGTTATTAAAGGGTTGTAGCCCGCTTCAACATCCTTGTGCCTTGATAGGTGATTAGCCCACAATCGGCAACTTTTCATACCGCCACCCGTTATGTGCAAGCAGTTTTGAACACTCCGTAAAATGACAAAACTCTTTGAGAAAATTACTGAATTAATTGGATGGCTTCAAATTATGGCATCCCCTTTTTTCATTGGTTTGTTAATAGGTTCTATCGTATATTTCCCAAATCAGACAACCACAACATTAATCATTGGTCTAATCATTTCGCTTGTCGGATTAGTAATCGGAATCATCCTTGCAACAAAAATTTATAAGAGTAAAAATGGAACGATTTGGTTTCTATCAAGAACAATAGCAACTCCCGAACTTGATAAAAAAGACGAGAAGATTTAACACCATTTCAAACTGAACATTTAATTAATTTGACTAAATTTGGAAAAATCTTTAGAGATGAATATAGAAGCAAAAAAACTATCATTTATTCAAGAATTCTTAAGAGTTGATAATGAAAAGATTATTAATGCTTTGGAAAACTTACTTCATAAAAGCAAGTCAGAAGTTTTTGAAGACAACTTAAAACCAATGGCTATTGAGCAACTAAATGATGAAATTGATTTAGCTATAGAAGATGAGAAAAATGGCAGAACTATTAATGCAAAAGAGTTAAAAAGAAAAATTCAAGAATGGAGTTAGAAGTTATTTAGACACGATTTGCCGAAAATAAGCTCTCTGATATTTTTGAATATTACAAAGTAAAAGCAAGTTTAAAAGTTGCCAAAAACATAACTACTAAAATCGTTGATAAAACGATAAATCTTAAAAAACAACCTAAAATTGGAACTGTTGAAGAATTACTGAATAATAGACCTCAAGAATTTAGATATTTAGTTTCAACGAATTACAAAATAATTTACTACATAAACTACGAAACCCATAAAGTTGTAATTGCGAATGTTTTTGACACTCGACAAAATCCAGAAGAAATATTAGAAACAAAATCATAATTCTGCCTGCACCAACACCTAAGGTTTCGTCGTGCCCGCAGGGCAGGCGATGAATTGAAAATCATCGAATACCATTGAAATCAGACGCTGAATGAGATAAACCGATGTTGAACTGAACCGGTCGTCGCAGCACGGGGTTGATTTGTAGTTATGGGGATATTGTGAGAAAAGAATAAAGTTCTATTCTAATCTGTTGACCGGGGCATAAAGCAAGGCTTTGCGTCAGCAGGGAAAAATAAATTATATCTACAAAGTCAACTATTATTAATTGCCAGCGTCTGAACCGGTTTCTTCACTGCTTTCTTCTTCCGCAGGCAGGGGAGCTGCTTCATCTGCTTTTTCCTCTGGGAAAAAGTGATTTGCCATGACAAATACCGGCAAATCGTCCGACATGGAAGTGAGATTGGTCGCTGCGGCAACTACCATTTTTTCTTCGGGATAAATTATAAGTGCTGCGTTTCCACCGGTTATACTGCCGCTTCTGCCATAAATTTTTCTGCCCTGATTGTCTTCAAGGAGAATCCAGCCGTTCACCATTTGCGATGGCATGTTGCCGGGCAGGGTTATCGGCTCAAACAGTTTGCTTTTGGTCTTTTCTTCAAGATAATCGGAATAGAGAATGGCATTTCCGAATTTCACCAGGTCTTCCGCATTGGAGAGCATGCCTTCCGAGGGCATTTTATAGCGCAAATCGCGGGTGGTGGCATTGACCACCACTGAAATGAAATTGTGGTCATAAAACTGAGTTCTTCCCTCAACGGTTCCGAAAAAGTTATCTGGAGTGGTATTTTCCAAACCTAAGGTATCGGTTACATAGGTTTTCATAAGTGATAAAAAACTTGTGCCGGTTGCTTTTTCCATCACCATTCCCAGCAGGTCATAATTGAAATGGTTGGGAACCATGTAATATCCCGGCGGATATTCCAATGAATCGTTTTTGAAATTTTCCAGTCCGGCTTCCAATGAAACATTAAGTCCTCTCCAGTCGGTCTCTTCGCCTTTGGGCATGCGAATTCCGGAAGTGTGATAAACCAGGTCTTTTACGTTCATTCTGAACTCTTTTTCCGGAAAATCGGGATAATAATGCTGAATGGTGGAGTCGGGGTGTAATGTTCCGTCTTCAACTAATTTCTGATAAATGATGTTGGTAAACAGCTCCGAGAGTTGCCCGATTCTGAATTTTGTTTTTCTTGTGACAAGAGCATTCAAATCTTTGGAAGCCAGCCCCAATCCTTCGGAATAAATTATTTTTCCATCTTTCGAAATGGCAAAAGTAGCTCCCGGAATCGTGTTCCTCGACATGTAAAAAATGGCATCTTTCCGTGCAGCTTTAATTTCTTTGATATACTTTCTGTCGTAAAAAATATCGTGATTTCTTTTTTTGCAGTTGGTAAAGCTCAACAGGACTGCAAACACAACAGACAATAATAAAAATTTCCTCACCATTATTTTAAATTTTTAGTATTGAACAAAACTTTTGCAAAAATAAAAAAAATCCCAAAATAAGCTTAAAAGGGAGATTTGAAAGTCAGAGTCCGACGTTTGTCGGTTCATTTTCAGAGCGTGCAATGATAACAGCACCGCAGGTATCGCTCCATACATTTACGACGGTGCGGAACATGTCTAAAATTCTGTCAACGGCAATGATAAGCCCGACACCTTCCAACGGCAGTCCAACGGCAGTCAAAACGATGGTGATCATCACTAATCCTGCCATGGGAATTCCGGCAGCACCAATTGAAGCCAGCAGCGCAGTGATAACTATCAGCATCTGCTGCATAAAACTCATGTCAATGCCATAAACCTGAGCGATAAACATGGCTGCAACACACTCATACAGTGCTGTTCCGTCCATGTTGATTGTGGAACCCAACGGAATTGTAAAACTGGTGATTTTAGACGAAACACCACTTTTGTTTTCAACCGTCTCCATGGTGAGTGGGAGTGTGGCATTTGATGAAGCGGTGGAAAATGCCATCAGCAGGGGAGAAGCCATGTTTTTCAGATGCCGGTAGGGCTTTGCCCTTCCGACAAACCGCACGATTAGCGGAAGATTGATAAAAGCGTGAATCGACAGACCTAAAAAGACGACCAGCATATAGATAAGCATACTTCCGGCAAGCGTTCCCAATTGTTCGGAATTTCGGTGAACTTCATTGGCTACGATACCGAAGATTCCGAGAGGAGTGAAGCGGATAATGAATAGTGTCATTTTCATCATCACCTCAAAAAATGCATTGAAAAATGTGGTTAGTATCTCTTTGTGCCAGGAGGCTGTTTTTGAGATGAAAACACCGAAAAGAATAGCGAAAAAGATAATGGGAAGTATATCGCCCCGAATCATTGCCTCAACAATATTTGAAGGTACAATCCGCATGAGAATGTCGGAAAGCGCAACAGAATTCTCTCCCAGTCCTTCAACAGACTGCGTAAAATTGAGATCAACACCAATGCCCGGACGGATGATGTTTACAAGAACCAATCCGGTGAGAATAGCGACCAGGCTTGTGGAAATGTAGTAGAACATGGTTTTTAGCCCTAATCTGCCTAAGCTTTTTCCACCTCCGATGCTGGCAACACCTGAAATAATAGAGCTGATTATCAGGGGGATAATAATCATTTTCAGGGCAGTCAGAAAAATTTCACCCATCCATGAAACGTATCTGATACCTTCGGGAAAGAAATATCCGAATGGAATAGCGAGAAATAACGCAATCAGAATTTGCCAGTGCAGTTTGATCTTAGATAAATTCACTACAGGATTTTTTTAGATTTTTATCAGGCTTGCTAAATTAGTTTTTTTGTTAGTGATGGCAAATCGTGAAAAGAGAAATTGATGTTTTTAAGGACAATTAGTTTATGAGAGAATATATCTATCTGTGGCGTAATTCCCATGCAACAACTGTTCCGGTCAATTTCATTTGTCTGTTGAGGATAGACCGGGCGGTATTAAGTCAGGTTTTCTAAAAAAAGTTGCCCTTGAATACAAAAACAAAATTTCGTATTCAAGGGCAACCTTAAAAATGAGCTAATTTATTTACTGTTTAATTGTAAGGTTTTCC
>JAAYIT010000011.1 GCA_012523295.1 Porphyromonadaceae bacterium
AAATAAGATAAAATGTTATGTAGTTGTTCAATTTTCGCGTTGCTTTTTCATTTCAATTCTTGTGAAATTTGAGTGAAATTCTGATTTTTAACCTTTTTGAAAAATGAAAACAACGTTTTGAACCATGCGTATAATTGGCCGTAAAACGTTATAAAAATAAAAAAAAACATGCAACCACTTGCTGAACGTAGCCGTCCGCAATCACTTGATGAATATGTGGGACAAAAGCACCTGATTGGAGAGAAGTCGATATTGCGACTGATGATTGACTCGGGAAATATTTCCTCCTTTATACTTTGGGGACCGCCGGGTGTAGGAAAAACTACGCTTGCCCGAAATATTGCAAATCAGCTTGAAAGACCTTTTTATACGCTAAGTGCTGTCTCTTCGGGAGTGAAAGATGTACGAGAGGTCATTGAAAAAGCAAAATCGAGCCGTTTTTTCTCCCAGAAAAGTCCGATTCTTTTTATTGATGAAATTCACCGTTTCAGCAAATCACAGCAAGACTCGCTGCTGGGTGCAGTGGAAAATGGTACGGTTACACTGATTGGCGCGACCACTGAAAATCCTTCGTTTGAGGTGATAACACCGCTTTTGTCACGCTGTCAGGTTTATGTGTTGAAACCGCTTGAAGAGGAGGACTTACTCGAATTGGCAGATAGGGTTATCAAAAATGATGTTGAACTGAAAAAAAGAAAAATTGAGATTGTAGAAAAAGAATCATTCATCCGGTATGCCGGCGGCGATGCCAGAAAACTCTTGAATATCATAGAGTTAATTGTAAATTCCGATGCTTCGGAAACGGTGAAAATTACCAATGAGATTGTAACGCAGCGGTTGCAGCAAAATCCGATGGCGTATGATAAAGATGGTGAAATTCATTACGATATTATTTCAGCTTTCATAAAATCCATTCGCGGCAGTGATCCTGATGGTGCTATTTACTGGTTGGCGCGTATGGTGGCAGGAGGTGAAGACCCGAAGTTTATAGCCAGAAGATTAGTCATTTCTGCCGCTGAAGATATAGGACTTGCCAATCCGAACGCCTTGCTGCTGGCGAACGCGTGTTTTGATACGCTTCATAAGATAGGATGGCCTGAAGGGAGAATTGTGCTTGCCGAGACTGCTATTTATCTCGCTTCTTCACCCAAAAGTAATTCAGCATATGCCGCCATTGATGATGCTCTGGCATTGGTTGAAAAAACCGGAAATCTGCCTGTACCGCTTCATTTACGTAATGCTCCCACGAAATTGATGAAGAATATGGGCTACGGAAAAGAGTATAAATACGCACACAGCTATGAAAATAATTTTGTCGAACAGCAATATTTACCCGACAAAATAAAAAAAGAACGAATTTGGAAAATTCAAGGCAATTCTGCGGAAAAGAAAATGGGAGAATGGTTGAATTTCTTGTGGAAAGGAAAGTATTAATTTTGGCATAAGGATTGTTTGACAGATGATACACTTTGTGTGACAATGCTTTCGGTGATCATGCCTTTCGGACGATATATGTTTTGATGCCGGATTTGTAGATTAATGTCCTAACTTAATTAAGAAAATGAAAAAAATAACACTCCTTTTACTTACTACAATATTTACACTGACCGCCACCTTTGCTCAATTTAATCGGAGGATGCAGAGAACTGTGACGGCCGACGCGCATGTGATGACTTTTAACATCCGGTATGACAATCCGAAAGATGGTGTAAACTCATGGGAGAAGCGGAAAGAGAAGGTTGCTCAAATAATTTTAGACCATCAAGTTGATATTCTCGGGATCCAGGAAGCGCTGCATCACCAGGTTTTAGATTTAGAAAAAATGCTGCTGAACTACGATTGGATGGGTGTGGGACGTGATGACGGAATTGAGAAAGGGGAATATTCTCCGATATTCTACAATAAGAACAAATTTACTGAAGTTGGTTCCGGTTATTTCTGGCTGAGTGAAAGCCCAATGCAGGCAGGTTCGGTAGGGTGGGATGCCGCTGCGCCACGCGTTGCTACATTCGCCAAACTAAAAGACAATCGCACAGGAACAGTTGTTTTTGTACTCAATACCCATTTTGACCATATTGGCAGAAAAGCACGTGAGGAAAGTGTAAAATTAATACTCCAAAAACTGAATGCCTATACGAGGAAAGAGAAATTCCCTATCATTGTTACGGGAGATTTCAACGCGGATCCAACGTCAGACATCATTAAAAGCCTCACGAATAAGCAAAATCCGCTTCATTTGACTGACGCGGGTGCGACGGCTGAAGTCTATTCCGGTCCGAGCTGGACTTTTCACGGTTTTGGGAAAACCCCGATACATGACAGGAAAGTGCTGGATTACGTGATGGTGAGAAATAATGTCTCAATTCTGGAGCACCATGTTTTATTTGATGAGAATGAGAAACATTTTCCGTCCGATCATTGCCCGGTGTTGGTAAAAGTGGAATTTTGAAACCACTGTTTTTCAGACGATAGAGTAAAGGGGAGCGGGGCTATGCTGTTTTTTCTAAAGGTCGGGAGAAAATCTCTCCAACCAAAAATCTTTCCCATCAAAAACGCCGTAAGAAAAAATATCGATAAAGTCGCCGAGAATTATAACGCGCGACTTGTTTTTTAGCTCTAAGTTTAACTCAATATGTCTGTGCCCGAAAACCATAAAATCAACATCATTCTTCTCAGCATATTTTTTAGCAAAAACGACTATATGCTCATTTTCTTCACCTTCAAATTTGTTTTGATAGCTAAGTATCTTTTCCCGATTGTTTTTTGACCAGGCATAGCCAAATTTTTGACCGATAAGCGGCGGCAGCAATCTGAAAAGCTCCTGTGAGATAGGATTGTGAAATATTTTGCGGATAATATTGAATTTTTTTTCACCGGTAAAAAGCCCGTCGCCATGCGCCATGTAGAATTTTTTTCCTTTTATTTCCGTTACTAACGGCTCACGGTGTACAATCAGTCCAACCTCATTTTCTAAGTAACCAAACGTCCAGATATCATGATTCCCGATGAAAAAATGAATCTCAATCCCGCTGTCAACTAATTCGGCTAATTTTCCCAAAAAACGGACAAAACCTTTGGGTACGACAGTTCTGTACTCAAACCAGAAATCGAACATGTCACCGAGTAAATAGATGGCTTCAGCGTCTTCTTTTACCTTATCTAACCACCTGACTAATTGCAGTTCGTGCTCACGTGGATTCTCTACGATACGTGAGCCTAAATGTGCATCGGAAACAAAGTATATCATTGTTGACTAAATAGTTAATTAGTAAAGTGGTTGAATGATTGATTAGTCCGGACGAACTATGTTACGTCGGGATTGAATGGCGGTTCATTGGTAGATTCGTCAATTAGTGTCCTCTTTTTGCATGACAGTCAGAAAACTCGGAGCTGATGACTCTGCGCTCGAAATTAAAGGAATCCCAGCTCTAATTTTGCTTCTTCACTCATCATTTCCTGATCCCATGGCGGATCGAATACTATGTTCACGTTTACACTCGTAACGCCCTCAATTGATCCGACTTTCATCTCCACATCTTCCACTATGAAATCAACTGCAGGGCAGTTTGGAGCGGTTAATGTCATATCGATATCGACAGAACCGTCTTCTTTCGGATCTATCTTGTAAATTAACCCCAAGTCATATATGTTCACCGGAATTTCCGGGTCGTAACATGTACGAAGCATACGTACAATTCTCTCTTCTTTTTCTAAAAATTCATTCATCTTTTTTAAGTTTTCTTACTATACCAAACAATTCAAACGGCTAAAAAGTTGTCTGAAATCGTTAGTTTATCGAATCATTCTATCAAAAGGAGCAAAGTCGGCAGTTAATTTACCTTTTATTGAAACTACTGTTGTTACTGTAGCTTTGGAGCAGAGCTTGTTGTCTGATTTACGAAATATTGCTTGTTTAAAAAGGTATTTCACACCCTCTTTTTTCACGTTGAGTTTACACACGAACTCATCTCTTGACCGTAGCGGAACTTTGAATGCAATCTCGATTCGTGCTACAACAGGATAAATCTCCTCCTTAGCCAAATCTGAAAAATGAATGTTGTTCGCTACTAAAAATTCATGTCTGGCATGTTCATAATAATTCTGGTAAACGGAATTGTTTACAATGCCTTGAATATCACACTCGTAGTCTCGAACCTTGAAATCTAATTCGAATATATACATTGCAGGAAATTAGAAGTTATAAGTTAGAAATTAGAAATAGATTATTATCGAAAAGACCCGAAAGTTTAATATCATTTAATTACTTCGAGTTCTTTTCCTACTTTTATAAATGCTGTCACGCATTTATCTAATTGCTCTTTGTCATGTGCTGCGGAAATCTGTACACGGATTCGCGCCTCGCCTTTCGGAACGACCGGATAATAAAATCCAATCACGTAAATTCCTTCGTCAAGCAAACGATCCGCCACTTCTTGAGAAAGTTTGGCATCATAAAGCATTACAGCACAAATCGCTGATTCTGTTGGTTTTATGTCAAATCCCGCCACTTTCATTTTCTTAATGAAATACTTGGTGTTTTCGTGAAGTTTGTCCTGAAGCTCGTTTGTTTCGTCCATCATTTCAAACATTTTTACACCTGCGGCAGCCACCATGGGCGGAATGGAATTGGAGAAGAGATAAGGGCGTGAACGCTGTCGGAGCATATCGATTATTTCCTGTTTGCCGGTTGTGAAACCGCCGATCGCTCCTCCAAACGCTTTTCCGAGCGTACCGGTGATAATTTCTATTTTTCCTTTCAAGTCAAAAAGCTCAGTAACTCCGCGCCCTGTATTACCCACTACTCCGGCAGAGTGGCTCTCATCGACCATAATCATTGCATCGTATTTATTGGCAAGCTCGTAGATTTTATCAAGCGGAGCTACGTTTCCGTCCATTGAAAATACTCCGTCGGTTACAATCAGCCTGAATCGTTGTGCCTGCGCTTTTTTCAGCTGTTCTTCTAAATCTTGCATATCGGCATTGGCATATCTGTAGCGTTGTGCTTTGCAAAGTCGCACACCGTCAATGATAGATGCATGATTCAACGTGTCCGACAGAATGGCATCTTCTGCGGTAAGCAGCGTTTCAAAGAGACCGGTATTCGCATCGAAACAGGAGGCATAAAGTATGGCATCCTCTGTTTTGAAAAATTTGGCAACAGCCGCTTCCAACTTTTTGTGTAAGTCTTGTGTACCACAAATAAAGCGAACCGAAGACATGCCGTATCCATGCGAATCGATGGCGGATTTTGCAGCTTCTTTCAGTTTCGGACTGTTCGATAATCCGAGGTAATTGTTGGCGCAAAAATTCAATACTTCCTGTCCGTCAGAAACTCGAATAGCAGCTCCTTGCGGTGAAATAATTACCCTCTCGTTTTTATATAAACCGGCATCTTCAATATTTTGAAGTTCGACTTGAAGATGTTTTTGAAATTTTTGATACATAGTGTCACTTTTTATTATGTTATTTGACTTTCGCAAGTTGTTACAGACAGCTGTAAAGCTGTTTTTGATAATAATAATATACTGATTATCAGAGGAATTAAGCAAGCTGGGGCTTTGCCCCAAACCCCACTTCATTTTTTGTTCCCGATAAAGAATCGGGATGTACCACTTAACACAAAAAACGAAGCAAAAAAAGTCAAGACTTCGCCCGCCTCACTCAAAAAATTGGCGTTC
>JAAYIT010000083.1 GCA_012523295.1 Porphyromonadaceae bacterium
ATCAGAGACCGTTTGCGTTCTTTTACCCGCACCATTCCCATGTTTATTATGGCCAATGACTCCAAAGAAGAAATTACCATTGATAATTTTGATTTGGAAATAGATGATGACGACTTCCTGGAAATTACCAGCATTACCAAAGAAGAGTTTCACAAATTACGAGATGGTTTCGATTACGAGGAAGATGGTGAAAGGAAAACCTTTCAGGGGATGTTCAACAAATACCGTTTCAATGCTTCCATAGCCGAATTCAGACAGAGGAAAGAGCAGATGGCTGATTATTTTACAGCTGAAGAGGATATTTTTGAACTCATTCCCAACCAAAAAACCAATCAGATTTTTACCCCCAAAAAAGTGGTGCAAATGATGATTGACAATCTGGAAGAGCACGACCCGGGTTTGTTTACCCGTACCGATAGCACCTTTATTGACCTGTATATGAAATCGGGGATGTATATTACCGAAGTGGTTAAAAAACTCTTCCACAACACCCGAAAATACTACAATAGCGATGAAGCCTGCTTAAAACATATTTTGGAAAACCAAGTGTTTGGTTTGGCTCCAACCTCTATTTTACAAGGCATTACCCAAACTTATATTTTTGGCTTTGATACAGAGCATAAAATCTCCCGTAAGAATTTTGTACAGCACGACCTTACACCCGAAGCTAAAGAAGATACAGCCAAAGAAAAATTACAAGAACTTTTTAATTTGAAAATAGATATGAAATTTGATGCAGTAGTGGGAAATCCACCTTATCAGGAAACTACTGAAAATACAAGTGATGCTGCTATTTACCCTTTCTTTTATGATTTAGCTGAGCAGATTGCAATTAAGTACTGTTTAATATCACCAGCCCGTTTTTTGTTTAATGCTGGTAAAACGCCTGTTGCCTGGAACAGAAAAATGCTTGAGAATGAGCATTTAAAGGTTTTGTCTTATGAACAGAAGTCAGAAAAGTTATTTCGAAACACTGATATAATGGGAGGTGTAATTATTCTATACCACGATACAAATACCAAATTTGAAAAGATTGGAACATTTACAGCTTTTAAGGAATTGAATAGTATTACTAGAAAGGTGGAGGAATATAATACATTCAAAAGTATCGTTCCCATAATACATCTTCAACAGAAATTTAATCTTAATAGATTATTTGAAAAATATCCAAGTATTAGGGAAAAGATTGGTAGTGGTGGAAGTGAGAGGAGATTGACAACATCGATTTTTAATCTTGATGAGATTTTTACTGACAATAAAGTGTTTGAAGATAGTATTAGAATTTTAGGGCTTATTAAAAATCAGAGAGTTCACAAATATTTAGAAAGAATATTTTTAGAAGAACATGCAAATCTGGGAAAATTTAAAGTTATTATTCCAAAATCTAATGGTTCGGGTGCTATAGGTGAGGTATCAAGTACACCGCTTGTAGGTGAACCACTTGTGGGTGAACCCTTCGTGGGTCACACACAAAGTTTTATCTCTTTTGGAGCTTTTGATAAAGAGTTGGAAGCACAAAACTGTATGAAATATTTAAAATCAAAGTTTTCAAGAACTATGCTTGGTGTTTTAAAAGTTACACAGGATAATAATCCTGATACTTGGGCAAAAGTCCCCCTCCAAGACTTCACTCCTAATTCCGACATCGACTGGTCACAATCCATTTCAGAAATCGATCGGCAGTTGTATAAAAAATACGGTTTAAGTGAGGAGGAAATAGATTTTATTGAAGAGAAAGTCCAGCCAATGGAGTAAAGTTTAGAGTGGAGTAATTATGGCAAAACAAATTATCTTTATAAGTAGTGTTCAACAAGAATTCGCCTCCGAGCGGCAAGAGCTTTTTGCGTATCTACAAGCCGATCCATTATTAGGTTTGTTTTTTGAACCCTTCTTATTCGAACGCTTGCCGGCCATAGACCAACGGACAGATGAAGTTTATCTTAAAGAAGTGGAGCGTTGCTCCATTTATTTGGGTTTGTTCGGTAAAGAATATGGTTTTGAAGATGATGAGGGAATTTCTCCGACAGAGCGAGAATTCGACAAAGCCTCAGAACTTCATAAAACGAGGCTGATTTATCTTACCAATCATGCTTCGTCAGACCGACATGAAAAAGAAAATAAATTGATTCAAAAAGCACAATCCTTCTTGATACGAAGACGCTTTTCTACAATAGATGAATTAAAAAACGCAGTTTATGCTTCTTTGGTGAATTATCTAAAAACTAAGGGAATCATTCAGTTAGGTCCATTTGATGCTACACCAAACACACAGGCAACGATGGAGGATATTGACGAAGAAAAAGTAAAGGACTTTGTTAGAGTTGCTCGTTCCCGACGTGGTTTTCCATTAAGAGAGACTGATTCTATTGAAGATATATTTACTCATCTGAATTTAATACACGGCAAAATTCCTACAAACGCAGCATTATTATTGTTCGGTAAAAATCCACAGCATTTCTTCATTAGTTCAGAAGTGCGTTGCGCTCATTTTCACGGAACAATTGTGGAAAAGCCTATTCCTTCGTATAAGGTCTTTAAGGGAGATGTTTTTGAACTGGTAGATCAGGCAGAAGATTTTATTCTGTCCAAGTTGGATTATAGTGTGGGAACTCGAGCCGAAAAAACAATGATACCCGGAAAATATGAGATACCAAAAGAAATTATTTCAGAAGCCATCGTAAATGCTGTTGCGCATAGAGATTACACTTCTAATGGTAGTATTCAAGTTCATCTTTTTAGAGATCGATTAGAAATTATCAATCCGGGCACTCTTCCCTTAGGATGGTCAGAAGAACGATTAAAAAAACCACATACGTCAATTCCTTTTAATCCGCTTTTAGCCGAACCTATGTATTTAGAAGGTTATATAGAAAGGATAGGAACAGGAACATTGGATATTGTAAGGATAGCAAAAGAATTTGATTTGAAAGAACCTGTCTTTCAACAAGAAGAAGACTTTAAAACGATTGTTTTTAGGCCAAATGCAATAGAAGTTGAGAGAACAGGCCCCATAAGTACCTCACAAGTACCCCACAAGTTCCGCATGAGTACCGTAGAAGTACCGCAGGAGCACCGTAGAAGTACCGTAGAAGTTAGGAATTTACTGAAAGTTCTTGGTGATTCTGAAATGAGTCGAAAGGAAATACAACAAATCTTGGGGCTAAAGCATGAAGGCAATTTCAGAGAAAACTATTTAGAGCCTGCTATGGAACTTGGCCTGATAGAAATGAAATACCCAGATAGTCCGAATCACCCTCAACAGAAATACTTGTTAACGGAGAAAGGAAAAGAATTGTTGGGTGATTTGTAAAATAATAGACTAGTGCATCACAATCAATTTATAGTTCAAAAAGATAAATGATCAACACAGGTAAACATAGCCAAAACATCGACATTCGTGAAGATTATCTTTTAAAAAAAGATGCTCTTTTAGATATACTTTTGCAAGATAAAACCACCAAAAAAAATATTCTTTGGGCAACCGATTCTTATCAGGAAATGGGAAAATCCTTTGCTCCGGGAATGCCTATTACAGTAGAATCAGTCACCGGTGAGTATGGCACTTTAATTCAACCTCGAGCTGTAAAAAGCAAAGAAGAACAACTCATAAGAACCCGGGATAAGGCCGAAGTATTTACCCCGCTCTCTATCGTAAAACAGATGAATGACGCCTGCGATACAAAAAGTGTTACCAAAAACAATTGGCAGGAATACGTTTCATTATTAAAACTGGAAATCACCTGCGGTGAAGCACCTTTTATCGTATCGCGTTACGATCCTGTTTCCGACAAACAGGAGTTATTGTCATTAAAAGAACGTGTCGGTTTTTTAGATAAAAAACTAAGAATCGTCTCAAGATATTGTGATACACAAGAGGACTGGCTCAAATGGGCAAGAATTGCTTTCCAAAGTTCCTACGGTTTTGAGTGGCAGGGTGACAATTTACTGATAGCACGGGAGAATCTGCTTTATACCTTTATTGACTATTTTGAAGATAAATTTAAGGTTAAACCGAGTATTGAACTTCAAAAAGAAATAGCCGAAATCATCGCCTGGAACATATTCCAGATGGACGGTTTAAAAGATGTAATACCGAGGAGCTGCAAAACTGAGATAATAAAAATTGAAGGGATGCCTACCTTATTTGGAAAAGAAGAAGACCGAATAGAAGAAAGACCTTGTGAAGGCTGCAAAAACAATTTAGCTCACAAACATAATGGCATTTATGTAAAAATTATGGACTGGAGAGAAAATAAAATAATATGGTTTGTGGATATGGTAAGATAAAAAAAGACACAATTGTAAAACAGCTCGTTTGGTAAGACACATCCCGACTCATCAGGAAGCAGCAGGAAACAGCTTCTATTGAAAAATTTTCGTAATTTTAAAGTTCTGTCTTCGGTTGAAAGTCAGTGTTAAAAGTTCAGTCTTCGCTTAGCGAGGCGATCGTTGTGGGTTTGAAACCAAATTATTGAAATAAAATAATCCATTAAATATTAAGAGATATGTCTAAATTAAATGTTGACCAAAAAACGATAATGCTGCTTTTTTCAGATAAAAAGGCAGATTTTTTAATCCCTGATTATCAAAGACCTTATGCATGGGATGCGACACAAT
>JAAYIT010000084.1 GCA_012523295.1 Porphyromonadaceae bacterium
GAATTGATATATGTTAGCTGCTTTTTGGAAACCAATAAGTTGAATTAATATTTTTTATAAATTAAAGCGATTATACAAAAAATAATCAAAATCTTTAATTAAGCTTATTTGTATTTTTCAATACAAAAAAAATCACGATTGTATTAAATCCATTTGACATTAGTGTAATATAAAAATTAAAAAGACTTAAACCACGAATCTAGCTACTTCGATTTTCAATTCACTGATTTTCACGAGTCTATACGTGACACTCGTGACACCTGCAGGTGGAGATTTCTCTCTATGTTTTCGAAAACTTTACAAAAAGCAATTTTAAAAACAATGTTTATAACTGATTATATTGTGGTTTTTAACGATTTGATTTTTTTTTCATGTACAAAGTCACTTAACTTTAAATAAAAAAGCCTTTCCCGATTAATGTCGGGAAAGGTTTAGTTAATTATGTGATTTTAATTGACTTTGACGTTAAATTAGAAACATTTTATAACTTTCAGTCATAAGTTTTCATCGGATAAACTTGAAGCTTTTTGATCCATTGGAAATAATATAAACTCCCGCTGCAAAATTCATTACGCTCACTTTCTTTCCATTTCCTGATTTTACAATGTGACCGAGCGAATCAGCAATTTGATAATTATTCCCATTTTTCATATGAATGAGTTGTTTACCTCGGTCATAATAAAATGGATTGTCTGCAGAATTAACTTCTGCTTTTATTATTTCATCATTAGTACTTTCTATTTTATCCACTCCTTTGGTTGTCATGATAATCGGTTTGTAAAGATTATTCTCATCAAATTCAAGCTTATCTATACAAACACTTCGGCTAAAACTTCCTCCATCGGTTTGGATACCGCCATTGTGGTAAATAAAGTACCAATTCCCTTTGTATTCTACAATTGCTTGGTGATTGGTATTGCTGTTTCCTGCTATTTCATTGATGATTCCTTTATTCTCAAACGGGCCATCAGGACTTGTGGAAATCGCATATTGAATTCTTTCAGGGAAACCGGCTGCATATGAAAGATAATATAATCCATTTTTCTTATGTACCCAGGGTGCTTCAGTGAATGGAAAATCAAAATGTCCGGCAAACGAAATCATTTTTACACCATAGTTTGAGTCGATTGAAATCATATCCGGATTCAATTTGGATACCCAGCAAGCGCCATTCCCCCAATACAGCCATGCCTGACCATCATCGTCTATGAAAACGGAAGGATCTATTGTACGCCAACTGTGTGACATGCCGGGACTATTGGCATTTGTCAAAAGCGGTTTTCCAAGTGCATCTTTGAAAGGACCTTCAGGTCTGTCGGACACGGCAACTCCGATTCCGGTTGTATTCGAGCTTGTGTACCAGTAAAATTTCCCATTTTTCTCGATTACCTGGCCAGCCCAAGCCGCATTCTGAGTACCCCAGGTGAAATCACTCGCGCGTAAGGGAGTGCTATATTCCCAAAAATTCTTCATGTCGGTTGTAGCAAAAACAGCCCAATTGTTTATGTTGTAGTAAGATTGACCGCCGGCTGCATCTTGTCCGGTATAAATAAACAATGTGTCGTTGTAAACCAATGCGGCGGGATCACATGTGTATTTATGAGTGATAATCGGATTGCCTTTGCTTTCCCAGAATTTTGTGATATTTGAAATAATCGGAGTGGCGGGAGTTACAGATTTGTCTTTTATGTTGTTATAGATTTCTGAGATTTGAGAAGCAGATAATGTTGTGTTGTAGATAGTAAAATTATCAATAAACGTATTGGACATCGTCGCATCGCCGGAGTAGGGAGACAAACCTAAGTAACAGCCTGTAAGTAACGATGAAAATGCTGAAGGGCGTAAACCAATTGTGCCTGAATTTTTAAGTACGCCATCAAGATATATGCTTCCCACTGCTCCATTTTGCACATAAGTGATATTGTGCCAGGTTTCAATAGAAATCCCGGTATTCGATCTAACATTCTGAGTAGAATTGTTTCTGATTTCATAATACCAGTTGTTATTTCCTGCCGTATTTATAAGTCCGATGTATTGGTTGGTACCATTCGCAAACGCATAAAGCCAACAAAAACTTGACAAGCTGTTCGCGTTTCCTACTGAAAAATCGATAGAAATGGAATAACTCCCGGTTAATTCCGCCAAAACAGTTTTACCCATTTCTGCCCCAATATCCATATGTCCGGCACCTGTAAAAAGGACATTGTTTCCATCTGTCATCGTTACTATTTCAGCGTTACCATGTAGAACCCCTGTGTAAATTTGATTTTTATCAGCAGGCAATTGATGTTCAAAGTCATACTGAATCAGTGGAGTGGGGGTTTGACCTGTTACATTAAAACTCAATAGAATGATAATGAATAAAGAGAATATTTTTTTTGTAAATTGCATAATGTGTTAAATTGTGAATAAAATGTTGTTTATCATTTAAGTACGATTTTGTAGCATACCGGCGCTATGACAACAGCATTATTTTTCAAAGGCTTAATCTCTAATCCATCAGCTGATTTTCTCCAATTTACTTTATCTTTTACACCCAAGCAAGAAACTGACTTGATTCTGTCATTCTTATCAAAAGATTTCAGCGTGAATGGTTGTTGGTTTTTTCCCATAACATAAGCGTATATGGTTTTACCTTTTGAAGTATAACGAACTTCCTTTTCGGTGAAATTATTGATTCTTCCTTCATTAAAACCCTGTGCATTAAGCGCAACAGTGGATTCTGCATCTGGTCCTTCTCCGAATACTTTCCAAGGACGAGTAGCATAGATTCCTTCACTGTTTATCGCCATCCAATCACCGATTCCGTTTACGATTGCAAGCGCTTTGTCATCAAATGAGCCATCACCGCGCATCGGTATATTCAGCAGTAAATTCCCGTTTTTACTCACTACATCAATCAGCTGACGAATAACGGTCTCGGCACTTTTATAGCGGTTGTTGTTGTAAATTCCTATGTCATAATGCCAACTCCCAATACATGTGCAAACTTGCCAAGGATTTTCCTGAATTTCGTTTGGAGTACCTTTTTCAATATCCCAGATCATAGCTTTTTTCTGATAATCTTCCGTCAAAACTTTCCCGGTGATAACGGCTTCATTCTTTCCGTTATTCCATTCCATAGACGAATTATATAGATGTGCCGCTGTTTTCAAACTACCGTCACTGATAGGGTAGAGCGGTAAAACCGTATCATCAAAATAGAGTAAATCCGGTTTATATCTGTTGATTAAGTCTAGCGTACGGTTGTAGATGTTTTCAGTGTACTTCCTGTCAGGAAAAGTTGTTCCACCGGGATTAGTCCAGTGCCAGTTTTTGTGCAGATTTTTGTCTGCGCTCGGAGCATGGTCTTGCGCGTACAAATCCTGAGGATCATAACCTTCCCACCATTTCCCTTTTCCATCCTCTTTTAGCAGTCTGCCATCATAGTGGATTCCTTCTTTTTCACCTTTGGTGTCAGCCAGGCGTGCGGGTTCGTAGAAAAGCCAGGCGTGCGCAGCATGAAAAGTTACGCCAAAACGCATTCCGTGTTTACGAACTACCTCTTCATACGCTTTGATAATATCCCGTTTTGGTCCCATGTTGACCGAATTCCAGGGTTGGTACTTACTATCCCAAAGGTCTAAGTTGTCGTGGTGATTTGCCATCGCGACGAAATACTTTGCACCGGTTTTCTTGTAAAGCTGCACGATAGCCTCCGGATCCCACTTTTCAGCTTTCCATTGGTTAATTACGTCTTTGAAACCGAATTCCGACGGATGACCATACTGTTTGATATGTTCATTGTACTGCCAATGTCCTTCTTCATACATTCCCCGGGCGTACCAGTCGCCTCGCTGAGGTTGGCATTGTGGTCCCCAGTGCGTCCACATCCCGAATTTCGCATCCCGAAACCAATCCGGAGTTTCATATTGCTGAAGTGATTCCCAGGTTGGTTTGAACTTACCATCTTTCATTTTCTCGGCATTCTCACTGATTTTATAGATAAAATCGGGGTCTTGAATCTGAGCATTGCTGTTAAATGTTAATAGAAAAATGAAAGCAAACAGGATGTTGATTGATTTTTTAAAAGGCGTTTTTGTCTGTTTAATCATGATATTTGTATTGGTTTTAGTGGGTTATTTTTATTGAAAAAAATATAGTAAACAGTGTTTAGAAAATGTAAGCTTATATGATAATCTTGTACTTCTCTTTTTAATTCAAATAAAGACGCTTTAAAAAGCATAATAATTGTGTAATAAATCATTTACAAGACGATTAGCTTCTCTTGATATTCGGATCCTTTAGAATCTTTTAACTTGATGATATAGTTTCCGGGTTGTACATCAAGATTTCTGCTGTATGTGTTGTCTGTTATTTTGAAACTTTGAATTATTCGACCTGTTGAATCAAAAATTGATGCGATACTTTCAGATGCATTCCTGAAAAACAGCTTTTGCCTTGTCGGGTTCGGATAAATTTTGATTTGTGAATCAGAAATACTTTGTAAAGCTGACTGACCCAACATTAAATCGTTGATTTCAGTCGGACTTAGTGCATAATTAAAGAAACGAAATTCATCAACCGTACCTTTTAGCAGCGGGTCGGAAGTCCATTGCGATTTTCCGATATAATTTGCAAATGTAGAACCAAGATTGTATGGACGTAAAGTGAAATTGGTGTTTACGCCAATCAAGCTGCCGTTCAGATAGATAGAAAGGGTGTTGTCGGCAAGTGTCACTGTGTAGAAATTCCAGGTGTTGATTACAGGTTTCCGTACAGTTACGACCCTTTGGCTTAAAGAATTTGATTTAAGCTCAAAAGTGATTCCTGTTCCGTTGTTAACTGTAAGCATCATGTAGTTATTCGTTCCGAATCCAAAATCGAAAATCCGTGCCCAGGTTTTTAATTCGTCTAATTTCACCCAAGTGCTAATTGTAAACTCGCTAAGAAGATGTAGAAATGAATTAGGTAAGCGAACATATCCGTTTATACCATCCAATACTATTCCGTTATCAATTTTTCCTGTACCAACTGATGTCCCTCCCACTAAAAGCGCATTCAGATTATTTCCGCTTGCATCAGCGGTGTAGGCGAGTTTGCTTGTTTCGTCAAATTTGTAATAGGGTAGTTTGTTGGTTTTTTCACCAACGGAAATTGTCATTTCTTGAGATTGACTTTCTGCTCCCGAATTATCAAATGTCTTGATTTTTATAGCATAATCACCAATTTCCGCATTGGTGTAAGAGTAGCTAAAAGGAGATGTTTTTATTTTTGCTGCTAAGCTGTCGTTAACATAAATTTCAGTTCGATCTATTGTTCCGTCCATATCGAATGCGGATCCTGAAATTACGACATTTGCCGGAGCTATATAACCGATGTCTAAATGTCCGGGAGAATTTACAGTCAAAATTGGCTTTATGTTTCCCTGATCAATTCGTGCTTTCTCAAAAACGGCAGTTATCGTAGTTGACAAATCATTGCTCGATGCAGCTAAACCTGCAAGCAAATCTCGCTTCAGTGAAACTGAAATAGTCGCTTTTTCAACCCAATCTATTCCATTGATTGATGTGAAAGCGGTGAAGGTATTTTCTGATCTTGTGATTTTTAACCAAAGCGGAAAAGTGTTTACGGATATATCAGTGTAAATTTCCTTTATCGGTTTTCCAACAGTATCTCTGTAAATAAACTCCAATCCTTTTGCCTGACTCAAGCTTAGCATGACAAAAGGTGAATTTTGTTGTCCATTCTCACGAAATAGAATTCCTGCCTGGCAATTTTCATTAC
The DNA here is from genome assembly GCA_012523295.1 of Porphyromonadaceae bacterium. GTDB lineage: Bacteria > Bacteroidota > Bacteroidia > Bacteroidales > Paludibacteraceae > UPXZ01. The sequence goes on from JAAYIT010000084.1 coordinate 5,767, forward strand.
TGTTTTCCGGTGAAATTAATTTCGTTGTGATTGATCCGTTGTCGATTATTCTCTGAAAAGCGAATTGGAAATGGTCTGAAGTGCCTCGAATGCCGGAACCGGATGCCGTTAGTGTCAGGGTGCTGTCAACGAGCGTGGTGTTTCCGTAATTTGGCAATGCTACAATGGATTGTGGCATTACATCCATATTTCGCCACGGTAAAATCTGTGAGCCTGAATCTGTCCGGAAAGTGAGTGTAGCAACGGCAGGATGATCATAAGTATCAGGATGTGCTGCCATGCTTGGAACATTTATAGAAGGTTGCTGCTGAAGTATTTCATAAATACTCGTAACTTTATCACCTTGATTTGTGCGTCGTGCATAGTGATTGTAAATCATTTCCCACATAGCGCCGTATTTTCCTCGTACAGCACTGCTTAAAGTAGGTTCGGTATGCCACGAGCAGTTTGAACCCATTTGGCGGGAATAGCTTGTATAAGGCAAGTCATTGTATTTGCCGATACCATTTTCCATAATATTATATCGGGCTACATATTCGGCACCTTTACGGAAGCGGCTGTCACCATAACCGTAAAAGTCCACACCCTGATTCCAGGCAATTTCACAGAAAATGGCATAAAGCATCATTCCGCCCATCGTGTGTCCCTGGTCTCGTCCACTCTCTTCCCATTGACCCCAGATGGGAGAGTGGATAAAGTTTACTGCTCGGTTGATATTGCCGGTTCCATCACCTGTTTTGGCGTAATTGAGCGCTCTGTCAAATCCTTCTTTATAATCACAAAAAATAGAGATTGCCATCATCGCGTTCATATTGCATGCATCCCAGTTTACGCGGTAGTTAGTTGCGCATGCATCGTTATGTGGTGCTCCCCAATCATTTCCAATCAAAAACCGCTCATTCATAGGGAAATAAAACACATTGAGTAAGTAATTTTTGAACTGTTCCAGTTTGAAAGCCGGATAATCCCGCATCAATTCAGCAGCATTAGCAAATTGGTAACCGTTTAGTCCTGCAGCTAAATATCGGTCTGCATTTCCGGAAACGGACTTATTAATGGAAGACCAAGCGTTCAGAATCTGAGCCGCTTTATCGCCATGCAGAGTACTCCCCGTCAAATTATAAATCAGTGCGTGCGCATAAGCTGCAGCAACATCACGATACATAATAGAAATATTATCTCCGGTACCACCTCGGATTACGGTTTCTCTGGCACGTGGAGACCATGAAAGCTGCGCTTCCGGACTGTTTCTCAGATTATTCCAGGCTGTAAACCAGGGTTCGGCTTTTTCAGCTATTTTTTGCCTCATTCGCGCCAGATCATCTTCTTTATGGAGAATACCCGGATGGATGAAGTTCTGGGAAGTTATACTGATACCACAACCAAGCAATAAGATTAACAGTAGTATCCGAAAAGAATTTGAGTGTTTTTTCATATTTTAAAAATTCTGTTTTTTACATTAAGGTCGTACGGATCTCGCCATTTATCTTCATACGGTATGGGAGAAAATTTGCTTTTAATGGTTGTTTCAAAATACTGTTTTAATATAAACACATAACTCAAATTACATGTAATACTATAAAACGGTGCTTTTTTAAAAAGCTAAGTAAGCGAATGCGTCAATCCCTGTTTCCCCGAAACGCTTTTTTCGGAAAAACAGGGACTTACTCATCTAAAATTCTGAATTGCAGTTATTTAACCAAACAATTCACTCATTACTTTACAATCACTTTCACAACATCTTTATACTGTAGTGAAGTTATGGAAACTAAATAAACTCCTTCCGGTAAATTGAATGTGTGCGATTTTGCGGAAGTGAGTTCTTTCATTACCAAACCTCCGCTGATATTGTAAATCGAAATTTCCGAAGGCATTGAAATATTCTCTACAACTAATTGATTTTTCAATGAATAAGTGTAAATTCCAGAATCGGAAACTCTCTCTACCGGAGTAGAAGCCAAAGCTGCGTCAAATTGATTTACTCCTTCTTCGGTCAAAATCAGCCAGCGCTGGAACGAAACTTCATTTGCAAGGCTAAATTGATAAGCAGCGGTTATTCCGTTTGGCTGAGCAACGAAGGTAGGAGGATTTAATACTTTTTGAGGTTTTACAATCCAATATCCTCTGGTAGTAAAGCTGTTTGTTCCCAAACCGACCATAGTATTCACGCGAGCTTCCATTAGTTGGAAATCTTCATTTACGGTTGGTATGTTTCTTTTAACTAAACCAATACCATTAACTCCCGAATACTTAAAAGTGAAATATTTGTCGGTAGCCACATTTTTGATTTGATAGTATCCGGTGGCAGGATTGAAGGTCAGATTCCACGCGGCACTATCGTTTGAAAGGACTTCTGAGGTTGTCATTTCACGATAAATCATATTTCCAAAAGAATTTTCAACTAGATAAGAGTTATTTCTTCCTCTGTTGACATCTTCGCTTTTTAAATAATACTTCACATTGTCGGTATGATCAAATGTATAAGCCGGTGTAGCAAAACCACCTGAAGGTGGAAGTCCATCTTCTCCAAGTCCTTGCGTAATAAGTGAATTGGCAATATACAAAAACTCAGAGCCATTGTCTTCATGCGCACCATTAATTCCATAGGGCCACATATGTGTACCGTCTCCGAGCATAGTCGCACCGGAGTTGTTATCAAGAAAACGCAATACTTTATTAGCCCGATCACCTAACCACTGGCCATTTCCCCTTAAAGGAGAATCCGATGTATTATACCAAAGAAAGTGTGTGCCGACTCCGATTACGTGTCCCATTTCATGTATTGCGGTTCCTGTTCGCTGATAGCTCGGATTTGCTCCAAACTGCATATATCCACCGTAACTGGCTTCAGCCGTAGGTGTACCGGGATGATGACTCACTGTAATATGTACATCTTTGATGCTGGTTAGATTATTCCAGTAACCTACAGCAGACTCCATTGCATTTCCAATGCGGATTCCATTTTCTCCGGCACCAGTAACACTTCCGGTTAAATAATATGTAATACCACCTTTTGGCAAGGTAATTACTTTGATCGGCTCACCATAACCAACAGCATAATTTTTAGTCAACGCGTAAGCTCGAATATAGTACACTGTAGCCGGTTCGAGGTTTTGCAAATGGTAAATATAACCGTTATTGTTGAAATACTTTGTGGTGCGATTATCATGAATTGTCGGCTCCGGATTAGTGCTCCAGCAGAATCCGTGTTCAAGAAGCATCGATAACGATACTCCTGAAATGGTGCTTCTTCCAAATGCAGCGGTTGCACCTCTTGCAAAATTCGGATTGGTAATTACGGTAGGAACTGTTCCTGTAGCATTTGCAATTTTATAAGTAAACATTGCATTGTTAAGATTTTCCCTTGCAGCGTAAATTTCAGACAGACTTGAATCCAAATTGTCTGAAACTGCCTGAGATTCATCTATCTTATTTTGTAACGCATCAGCATTGTTTCCGGAACCATCTCCATAAAGTGTTGTTGCAGCGTCTATCACATCTTGAAGGTCATTATATGCTGCAATGGAGATATTTGCTTTTTCAATAATTTTAATCAAACTCGCGCTTGCTGTGTATAAATCATTTGCAACAAGCGGATCAGCTGAAACAGCTTGTTGTGCTTGCGAAATAATCGTATTTAATTCAGTTACAACCGAATTTTGCATTTTTTCCAGGGATAAGCTTTGCGCGGAAGAAATCAGTTCGTTGACCGAATTGATGACATCATTCAAATCATTCCCTTCGTAGAGCAATCTAAAATTGTCAAACAACACCCAATATCCGCCTTGTTGGAAATTTGTTTTAGCACCGATAATCAGCGTATCACCTTCTCCAATCAATATGTCAGAAACCGTCATTTGGAAATTATCCTGGTTTACCATTATATTGGAAGCAGCTTCCATTGTGTTCACATACCCGTTCATGCTTCCCACTCCGGTATAGGGGTGTTGATAAACCGAATTGAAAGGAATGTTTTTTTCAACAAAGCTTGATGATTTTGCATATAATTTCGCATAAATAGTTTCTGTTCCGGCTCTATAAGCTGAGCCCGAATCGTTAAATTTCGGACGTTCAAATCCTTGTGCTTTCAAAGAGTATTTACCTGCCGGAAGTCCTGTGATTTGCTGATTCATATCGAATGTTCGTTGATAAAACTCAACTTCATTGTAATTCACAACTCCCATTCCGTTCCATCCGGTATTGTTATTTCCATCAAAACTCGGATTTACAATGTATTCTGTCATATCCAACGGGTGCTCTGTAGAAGCATTAATCAGCAAATAAGCTCTAACAGCCTGATTCAGGTCTGAAATAGCGTTTTTCACATCAAGGTATGAAGAGCTGGTGAGAAAACTTTCAGCAGTATTAATCGCTTCCTGAAGCTCTGATGCACCGTTGGCAGTAGGATCCAAAATGGAGTTGGCATAATCAACTGAAGCTTGAAGCCCTTGAATGTTAGGAAGTTCCTGAACTTCCTGCAAGTTGAAATTATCAAATCCTAAACGATTGTTCAACCATCTGAACCGGGCGCCAATAAATGTATAAGAAGGATCAGAATTCGTAAATGCAACTTCATTCAATGTCCACTGACCTCCTTTTGTTACATTCGCTCCATCGAGCAATATCAATGGTTCGCTTGAATTAGTTTTGTCATTTGTCAATGAAACTTTAATCCAAGTTTCTTTTCCAGTACCCTGAGTTGTACCCTCATACTTGATGTTGTAAGAAAAATAGTAAGATTTTCCGCTTTCTATGGCCCAACCTGTTCCGATTGAACCTGCTGATATTGAACTTTCATTTTTCGTCCCAACTAAGTATTTAGAATTACCAATACCTCCGGAAGAAATCAGATTAAAATTCGAAGGACTCAGCTCGTTTGCAGCTGCAGTAGCATCTGTCCATCCCGTAAACCCATCTTCAAATCCGGGATTCGGGATTAAGTTTTCACTAATAACTTTGTATTCAATGTTGTTTACAAAGATGGTATCTCCAATTTGTTTTTGTCCGAAAACAGATAAAGAGAGAGAAATTAAGAGAGAAAAAACAAGAAAAAGGTTAAAATTATTTTTCATGATTTTTGAGTTTATAATTAATATTTTGTTTTATATTTTGTTAGAAAAAAAGAATTTAATTGTTTATTTTATAATGATCTTACGATTGTAAGCAGTTTCACCTGATACGATGTTTATAATGTAAACTCCCTGATTCAGTTGTACTGAAAATTCCGAGTTTTTTGAAATCTTATTTAACACCTCGGAGCCATTTATCGTAAATATCCTAATCGATGAATTTGCCGGTATGTCATTAATATATAACGTGTTATCAGCAGTATAAGTTTTGACAAAATCAATATTCTTATCGGACACGCTATTCGGGATATTCATGTAACCTAATCGGTTCGTATTGTAGAATTTCACCTGATAAGGCCATTGTTCGTCATTCGAGTCGTCGTCATCCCAAGCGTGTCTCCAGTGCATATTCGGTGCTCCGGAAACAACCAACCAAAGATTTTTGATATTTCCTGGACTTTCAAAATGTAAAGTGTCATTCGGCGCCAAATAGCGGACAGATCTCATTTCGCTGTAAACCCGAGTCCCATCTGTCTGTAGCGCGACAAATCCGTATCTCCAGCCCGCTTGAGAGATATTAAGTTTCCTGAATCCGTTTATTCCGGCTTTTCCGCTAAAGATGGCTGTTAAAGTTGTAGGTGTTGTTGGGACATTTAATTTTATGACATTATATCCGTAATTCTCAATGCAGACCGTAGAATCAATTTGCCAGAAATTATCTTCAACCATTTTCATTTTTGGTTGCGGACGTGCGTTGAAGTAGTTCGCGCCTGCCGCTTTCAAAGCCGGAATATCCCAGGTCGCGAATCTGGCGGCTCGCTCATACATCTCATCATTAAATTGACTTTGATTAATGAAAGTTAATCGCTTATAAGCCTCAACCGGGTCTTCAGGTCTTTTCGATTTATTCCAAAGCTTTCCTATAAAATCCATTCCATGTTTGTAGGTCATGTAATCCTGAATAAAATAGTTGTCATATCTCGGTGCTTCATGGAGAATGTGCTTATGAGCAGTTCTCAGGTAGTTTGCGTATCTGCCAACAGTAAATTGTTGTCCGGGATAAATTTTAAATGCTTGCCATTGAGCGCATTGTTCCCACCAGCCATTTCCACCGGAAGCGTTCACTCCAAATCCGTACATCCACCCATCTTGATTGTTGTTGTCACAATGAACCTGATACTGGAAGCAGTGTGCCACTTCATGAGCAAGTGTGTGACCACCTGCCTGAGCTGACCAGGCTGTCAGGGTCAGCAAGCCAATCATGTTATCCACGCCTGATCCGGTCGCTTCCCAATCACGTGTATATCTCAACCGGATAATCATCTTGTAATCATCTGTTTTGGACGCTCCCGGAGTGATAAATTTCAAAGAATCCGTGTAGAATCTATAGAAGTTTTCCGCATTATTAAGTAGTCCATCAATGTCAATTCTAAATCCGCCATCGGCAACTACACTCGGATCTTCACCGTAACCGGGTTCCCAGAATATAATCCAGTTTTTCGATTGTTTGCTGCGAGACAAACTCCAGTTGTTGTTCGGGTCATTCACATTGCCAAGCATCCACCCGGGGATGTAGATTTTCTTATTTATTAATGATAGGATTCCGTTAGTTGCGGCATGGATTTCAGAAAGCGCTACATCAAGGTTATCTGCTGTGTTTTGACCGTTTGTGACGGCAGTTTGTACCGATTGAGCTTTGGCGCCAGTTGCTGTTTCGAGGAAAATCAATCCATCTTCAATGGCTTTTTCAAGGTTCTTATAGGCAGAAATCGAAGAGTTCGCGGTGTTTATATTATCGTTTATCGAGTCATTTGCAGCAACCAAATCTTCATAAACAAGTGGGTCTGCCTCTAAAGTTTGCTGCGCGTACGCAATGGCTGAACTTAGATTTTTTTTAGCTGAATTTTGCATTTTTTCGCTTAAAAGCTCATTCGCGATAACGGTTTGATTGTTCAATTCGTTTACCAAATCATTGTTGTCATACGCGCCTAAATAATCTAATCTGAAGTTGTCAAACAATGCCCAATATCCGTTTTGCTGAAAATCACTTCGTGCTCCGATTGTCAACGTATCACCTGCATTCAGTAAGATATCAGTGACAGAAGTGTCATAATACATGTTTTGATTGGTAAGCATAGCTTCAGCCGCGGCCATTGTATTTACATATCCATTCAGCGAGCCTGTACCGTAATAATTATGTTTATATACCGAGTTAAACGGGGTGTTTTTTTCTAAAAAACTTGTTGCTTTTGCATAAAATTTAGCGTAAATAGTTTCAGTTCCGGCTTTGTAAGCGTTTCCGGCGTCATTCAGTTTGGGTCGTTCAAATCCCTGAACTTTCAATTTGTATTTTCCGGCGGGTAGTCCGGTGATTTTTTGGTACATGTTGAAAGTCTTTTGATAAAATTCCACTTCGCGGTAACTTATCACCCCAATGCCTTTCCAGCCTTCCGCCGTATTATTGTCAAATCCCGGATTGATTATATATCCGGTCATATCGAGCGGATTCTCAGCCGATGCGTTTTGTGATTTGTAAATTAAAATCGCTTCATCCAAATTAGATATAGCCTTTATGACTTCAGCTGTCGATTCGCTGCTCAAAAAACTTTCAGCGGTAGTTATTGCGGTTTGCAGTTCGGTAGCACCATTTGAATTCGGGTTGTAGATTGCGTTTGCTTCATCAATTTTAGCTTGTAATCCGGCTGTGTTTACCAGTTCTTTGACTTCAAAAAGCGAGAAATTATCAAACCCCATCCGATTGTTCAACCACCTGAACCGTGCGACTATAAAGGCGTAATCCGGATCGGAATTTGTGAAAATAACTTCATTTTTAGTCCATGCTCCACCGCTGTTCACTTGAGCGGAATTAAGAAGTATCTTCGGTTCGTGGAACGATGTTTTATCACTCGTAAGAGAAACTTTGATGTAATTTTCATTTCCCGCAGCAGCGGAACTTACGTATTTAATATTGTATGAAAAATAATACTTCTTACCCGTTTCTATCGGCCAGCCTGTACCTATTGATCCTGCAGATGAAGCTGATTCATTTTTTAGACCAACCAGAAATTTTGAGTTATCTATTCCTCCGGAAGTATATATGGTGAAATTTGAAGAAGAGAGTGGGGCAGATGCGGGAGATGCATCAGTCCAACCCGAAAAACCGTCTTCAAATCCGGGATTTTGAATAAGATTCTCGGTGAGCAGTTCGAATTTCGCGTCATTGATGAAAAGCGTGTCACCCATTTGCTGAGAAAACAGCTGCGAATGGACGCAAAAAAGAAGTAGTGTAATAAAGTTAAATTGTAAAATTTTTATCATAAATAATTTTAGAGAATTAAGATTTAGTTGAAAAAAACAGATCGACCCGATAAATCGGAATTTTTAAGTTTATTGTCGTAAAAAGAAGTCAAGATAGCTTCATTATCATCTTCTTGTGTGAGCGTCATAAGTTTTGGAGTAAATTTCTCCGCATTTACACCATACGCTTCAACTCAATATATATCTTCAAACTCCAGCACACTTGTAGGAACAAACTCAATAAAATCGATTTGAAATTGCCCGCTGCTTAATCCCTTAACTCCGATGATATGATTTTCTGTATTTAAAAAACTGTATGTTCCCAGAATTTTTCTTAAATTTCCGGCATTATGTCGAGCGCTTTCTCCGGTGTACCAAGAGCTGTTTATTGATTTAAAGCTTCCCGGACCTTTCATGTATCCGCGGTTTCTCATCATTTTGTCATTTTCATAACCGAAAAGATCAGCAGGATTCGAACCTATGGACTCGTAACCGATTCCGATATCAGTTCCTAACGTATTCAGATTCACAGGAACACCGGAAGGTATTCCATCTACATAAAACTGCGCTACGCCACGCCTTCCGTTTGACTGAAAGCCGAATCTGACCTCATATGTGCCGGCAGGAATGGGCGGAGTCGTAATTTCTAAATCGTATAACTGACCCGGTTTTACGGCGATAAAAATTTCATCTCCCATGTAGTTCATCAGTTTATCATTCGGAGATGTGTAGCAAATCACTGTAGCCTCACCGCATTTCAATCTTTCTAAATAACCCGCCGGTATTGCATGACGATAAAGTACATCATTATTGCTGGGTCTTCCGCGCATATTGTTGTTTGTCAATTCCGGGAAAAGGCTGGAAACATCAAATCGAAGTCTTTTCGAGGAAATTTCCGCATCAACCTCTTTAGTATAAGCAAGTATTCTATCAATTTCATGATATACACCGTTGGTAGCATCATTGTCATAGTTGGACATGGAAATTTCAATCGATTTTCCGGTATCTTGAATTGTATTTATTAAATTCATTTTTCCCGAAGAACGTTCATTTTTGACTTGAATCAAAGTATTCGGACACATTGGTTCTATATACTCATAAAGATCTACAGTCTTAAACTGGTGTCCCGTATCATAATTTGATAGAAATTTCGTATAGCTAAGTTCTTTATTTATAAGGTGATATGCGATAAACCTGTTTAAGCTGTTCCTTCTGTCGGTGACGTTGGTAATATTCGCATCAGCAGGATACATGGTATCATACACATTTGCCGCGTAGGTTTTTAAATCATCTATATTGTTAATGCCGTTTTTTTGAAAAGTTTCGTTGCTTTCCATCAAAACGGTATATCCATACTCTCTCATCAGCGGCGCATATCGTTCGCTTGCAATCGTGGTCACTACAGCGTCTTCGAGTTCTTTTGCTCTTGTTGTCGAAATTTCATAGGACTCATCTTTGTCCAAAAGCAAAGAATCAGCCAAACCGGTTAATATTAGTGCATCGTAAAAAATCGAAAAGTTTTCTTCTTTTGCGATTACATCTACTATTCCGAGACGAACGGGATCTAATACTTTCCGGATTTTATGAATAACTCCATTATGCACCATAATGTCTTTTTCTGAAATTTGTGAATTTCGATTGACTAAAGCTGCCCCATCAGGTGTTAATGTAATGGTTATAAAACGATTACTCATTGTAGGGTCAGGTAATCTTCCGTTCAGAAATGAGGCGAAAATTATCTCGCTTCCATTTATTAGATGATCGTAAGCGATAAGTTTCAAACTGTCCGGAGAAAAGTCTGAAAGCGAACTTTTCCCTTTTTCTTTGTAATATTCCAACATAGCCGAGTTGGTGGGTGCAAAACAAGTGTAAGAACCATATGAGTTAAGCAAACCATTTACATTCGTCATCTCCATCAGTTTATAAAATTCGGTCAGTGTACTGTCAGTTTCCAGATACTTACCCATCATTTTGTCGGTGAATGTGTATAGATTTTCTTCTAAAATCTTGTCAGAGTCACAGGATGAAAATATAAAACAGAGAATAAGAGCTGTTAGTAAAATGTATTTGATTTTGCTCATTTTAGAAAGTTGGAAATTTTGTTTTTGATCGATTAGATTGAATTAGTTTTACACTTTACAAAAATACGAATATATTCGTTTATAACTCATTGATAAATACTAAGAAAAAATCAAATAGGTTTAATTTTAATTCAATTTACTCCAATCAAAATTGATTTTTTTTAATTCTGTCGGAATTAATTAATTTTGTGTATAAATCATGAAAATCAGGTAATGTAATTATTGAAAATTTGAAAAGTTGCTTTTTTACATTAAAAACTCAACTTACCGGAAACCAAATTAGAATACACCACATCAGCCTTGTTATGAAACAGCCATTTAAGATAAGTCTTAAAGCCAAGGAATTGATTAATGGCGTGTTCCATACGACCTTAGTGTTAAAAAAAATATAACCGTATGAAACCCACATGATTTTCCAACACCCACGAGCATGAAAATTTAGTGCGTTTACTCAACATTTGTGCTTTTTTTTTATAGCTTTGTATCAACTGCTCTGCAGACGATTACAAACCTTAAAAGACA
>JAAYIT010000085.1 GCA_012523295.1 Porphyromonadaceae bacterium
GCCGGTGCTGTGGGGGTTATGCTGAACCACGCTGAAAAACCGATGACGGTTGCAGATTTGTCTCAAGCCATTAAGCGAGCTGACGAAGTCGGTCTCGCTACCATTGTGTGCGCCGATTCGATCAAAGAAGCGGAAGCCATCGCCCATTTTTCTCCGAACATTATCGTGGCAGAACCGTCAGAACTTATCGGCACCGGGCAAACAAGCGACGAAGCATATGTCATCGCCACCACGTCGGCCATCAAAAGGATTAATCCTCAAATTCAGGTTTTGCAAGCGGCAGGTATTAAAAATGAGCAAGATGTTTACAAGGTTATAAGGGCCGGAGCCGATGCCACGGGAACGACCAGTGGCATAATAAGGGCAAACGACCCTGAGGCCATGCTGGACGAGATGATACGCGCCGTGCGGATGGCTTGGGATGAAACACATTGATATTATTTTCAAATTAATAAAACCGAGTCCGCCCCGAAAACCCCGATTCCAAAGTTCCGCGACATATTTAAAGTCCGGATATCTTGGTTGTGTTTTTAAAGGGAATACTTTTGGTGTGAGGCTCAAAACTTAAAACAAAGGAGGACTTTAAAAAATGAAACTTTACAGAGGAACAATTGATCTTCAATCCAAGGATCACAGACCGGATTTTCACAATGTGACGGATGAGGTGAAAAAAATCGTGGAAGAATCAGGAATAAAAAACGGTATCTGTGTGGTATATTCCCATCATACCACCTGTTCAGTCATGACGCAAGAGTGTTCTCATGATCTGAATTATTTTGGCCGTGAGTTCCTACAACAGGACTTGAACAACATAATGGAGCGGTTAGTTCCCACTTGCAGGACTGAGGGACAGTATCTTCATCCCGGTCCCAAACACATTGAATTTGCCCTCACGTTTCCCGATGAAGAGCCCAAAGGGAGTTTGAATACTGACGCTCACCTCAGGTCTGTGTTTTTTGGTCGTTCCGAAACCATCCCATTGCTAGACGGAAAGCTTTCTTTGGGCGATTTCGGGTTTATCTATTTTGTAGATTGGGACCAGATTCGCGAACGGAAACGAGTCTGTGAAATACAAATTATGGGAGAGTAAAATGACTCGAATCATCGCTCCTTCTATACTTTCTGCAAATTTTGAAAATTTAGAAGAATCTTGTAAATTGATAAATTCCAGTGAAGCAGGATGGCTTCATGTTGATGTAATGGATGGGGTTTTTGTTTCTAACATGTCTTTTGGTTTTCCAATTATAGAAGTACTAAAAAAGCATTGTTCGAAACCTTTGGATGTACATCTAATGATAATTGAGCCTGATAAACACATAGAACGTTTTGTTGAAGCAGGCGCGGACATTTTGACTGTACATTATGAAACACTAAAAAATCCAAATCACACATTGCAAGCTATTCGCAAGCATGGTGTAAAAGTGGGTATTTCCATCAATCCGGATATCCCTGTCAACTGTTTACGTGGACTAGTTAAGCAGGTAGATATTGTTCTACTCATGTCTGTTTTTGCTGGTTATGGGGGACAAAAATTTATTGAAGACACTTGGTGTCGAATTGATGAATTAAAAGAAA
>JAAYIT010000012.1 GCA_012523295.1 Porphyromonadaceae bacterium
AGTAGGTTTTTAACTAAACTTAACAATTAGGTGCGCGTAAAAATAGAAATCTCTCAAAAAACAAAAAAACAGAACTGACTTATTTCTCAATTCTGCTTTTTGAATGCTATTTCACGAATGTCCCTTATTAATTTGACTTTCGCAAAGTATCCTAAAATCCACAATTTCAAACCTGATATAGGGTCTAACTACTCCAAGCGGTTTGACCCGTTGTGGATAAAAAATGCATCAAACGTCTTTTAGACAATAGATGCTATGTTTGTCATTATCGCAAATTTATTAGGACGGAATACGGATAATCAATTTAATTAATTATCAAAAAAAACAATCAAATACTTTACTGATAAGACGCTTTCTAAAACTTATACATAAATCCGATCCCGAGTATCTCCTTGAACTGAACTCTCGCTTTATCATCTTCTATTGTATTGTTTTGATTGTAGTCAACCCGAACATCATAATCATAAATTAACTGCGTATTAAGACTTACGGTGATGTATTCATTCACTTTCATTCCCAGCAAGTTCTCCCAGTTTACATCGATATACTGTGGATTCTTCAGAAAATTGGAGAATAAATCCAGCTTGGAAGCTATTGTGAAGTTCTTGAAAAAACCTTCTTTGAAATCTCCTTTTGTAAATGCCAGGCGAATATAACCACCGAATTCTTTATTGATTCTTTCACCCGGTTCAACTCCAAATGCACCTAAAGCAGAAAGTTCGTCATCCAGCACGAATGTCAATCTACCGGTCAGTGGCGAGAAAAACGCGTTGAAGTATTGGTTCGGAATGTAGTTCAAACCAACTGCGGCAAGCAAATAACCCGGAGCCATGAGATTCGAAATTTTTACAGAGTCATTCGGATAGTTGTAACCCGGTGAAAACTGGGTACGGAAATTTACCAATCCGGCATAGTAGAAATCCTTGAATGCTTTCCGGCCGTATTTTGAGTTAAATTCAATGCGGTCATCAGTTTTCATAATACCAGCGTAAGAAGATTGCTTTAAGAAACCATAACCAACGTCTAAGATATTTTCCCACACATTTATCGAATCTTTATAAACATCAAAAAGATTAAACAAGCCATTTAGCGCCAACGAATTTTGACCACCTGCAGCCCAATTTGTAAGGGATGTTTGAGAAAAGTTCAATCCCGAAAAGCCACCTTTTTTCCAACCCGCTACTGTGTCGGTTTCTATTTTTTTCAAATTTGCTTCAGCGTCTGTAACTTGCGAAAATGCAGTAAACTGCAAGAAGAAAATAAAACTAAATAAGTAAATAATTTTTCTCATATTATCTTTAATTTTTTAATTTTGGGGGCAAAGATAATACATTTTAACTTTATTCTACACTTGATCTGAGTTAAGAAGTTGATTTTTGTATCTATTTTGAAAAATATCATAATGTTGATTTTATTGTGGAAATTAGGCTTACTTTTGCGATTTTAATCTTTTTTAACTTTTTAAAGACGCAAAGTATTTGAATTATTGAAATGAATGTCTAAATTTGCATCCCATTCTTGTAAATTAATTTATAAACTATTTAATAATACTGATTGCCTATTGCTAAAAATTACTTGATAAACCCCAAAAATTTAAGTAATGAAAAATTTAATTCAACTCACCGACCAAGAGTTGGTACAGTTGTATGAAAATGGCAACAACGAAGCATTTGAAACGTTATTAAATAGGTATAAATCCCGCGTTTACACCTACATTTTCCTTATCGTACGTAATAAAGAACTTACCGAAGATATCTTTCAAGATACCTTTATAAAAGCCATCGCCACCATACAACAAGGTCGTTATGTTGATTCCGGCCGTTTCCTCGGCTGGATTAACCGAATCGCGCACAATCTAATAATAGACCATTTCCGCAAAGAGAAAAATGAAAATACTTTCTCCACAGACGGATTGGAATACGATTATGTTAATAACTCAAAATACTCTGAAAAGAGTGTGGAGGATGTGATTTCAAATGAGCAGGTAATGCGCGATGTAATTCATCTTGTAAATTTTCTACCCGCCACGCAGCAGGAGGTTGTTCGTATGCGATATTTTGAAGAATTAAGTTTCAAGGAAATTGCTGAAAAAACTGATGTAAGCATCAATACAGCGCTTGGACGCATGCGATATGCACTGATGAACATGCGTAAAATAGCTACAGAAAAGAATATTTATCTGGAGATAAAATAAAAATGTCAATCTACGCGCACTACCTGTCGATATAGATAGATAAGACGCTAATTCTTCGGAACAACATATCATTCTCAAGTCAACTTACCGAGTTTAATACTCCGCCAAAGCTAACGGGATACAAGGTGATCTGACAAAATATCGAGAAGTGATGGCTTTTGATCTGCCTAAATTCGAAAATTTAATCTTTTCACACTATTAACCGACTAAAAATTGTCTGTAGGACAATTCTTTAAATAATCCCCGGATTTATCTGGTGGGAGTGAAAAATCAATGATATGGCAAAACTCTGTAGGAATTTTCCCAAAAATCTACGATGGGAAAGACTTACAGTATTTGATTATTTACTTGCAGCATTTCCCCAATTAAAATTGAGGAACTTGACCGACCTTTGGCGGATTATGCAAAGTAAACTTCCACGAAATTAAAGAAGCGACCCCGCAAGCTGTTTACAAGCTACAAACGGCTGAATATAAGCAACATAAGTTATGTGTCGCTATTTTTGTCGGTCTACAGTGAATATTTTTATAAATTTTATTTCATAGAAATATACTATTTTCGAATTGCATTCGTTTGATTATTTAGAACAACTAATTTTCAAACTTCTGCCTATGCGTAAAAATTTTACTCCCGTCACTTCAACTCCAAAAAATAATCAAACAGTAACGGCTCCCGAGCATATGGGTCCCAACAAAGAAACCTTAAAAAACATAATGCAGTTTGCTGCTGCATATCGAGTTGAAAAAGTACCCAAAAACAGTTTTGTAGAGTACTTTCTGAATTAATAGCAATTTAATTTATTAGAAAAGAGTATCCGAAAATGATACTCTTTTTTTGATTTTGATAATTTTACTTGAATATTCATTCTATATTTAGTAGTTTTGCAACTCTAAAAAACACATTTCTCATATGACAAAGATTATCTCACCCTCCCTGCTTTCAGCTGATTTTGGAAATTTACAAGCCGATTGTGAAATGATCAACCGGAGCAATGCCGAGTGGCTTCACATCGACGTGATGGACGGTGTTTTCGTACCGAATATCTCTTTTGGATTCCCGGTTCTGGAAGCAGTAACAAAGCATTGCAACAAAGTAATCGATGTACACTTGATGATAGTGGAGCCGGAGAAATATATCGAGCGATTTATCCAGGCAGGCGCTGATATTGTTACGGTTCATTTGGAAACACTGAAAAATCCATTTGACACGCTTCGATTAATTCGTGAAATGGGTGCGAAAGTAGGCATTACCATCAATCCCGATGTGCCGGTAAACAGTCTGTATGGGCTTGTAGGACAGGTGGATATGGTTCTTTTAATGTCTGTCTTTGCGGGATACGGCGGACAAAAATTCATAGAAGAGACGTACACTCGAATCGAAGAACTTAAAGCCATTATCGCCGAAGAAAATCCTGACTGTTTGATTCAGATTGATGGCGGCGTAAATGTAGATAATGCACCAAAGCTTTTCGATGCCGGAGTGAATGTCCTTGTAGCCGGCAGCGCTGTATTTAATTCCGAAAATCCGGAAGAAACGATCAGCAAGATGCTAAATGCGAAGAATGCTTAAAAAAAAGATTGTCCTTTCTCGATAAAAAAAACAGAAACACAATTACGGCTATCTTCAATACTCATATTAACTAATCACCTTTTTATATGAAATTCCTGCAGCGCACGCCGTTTTTTCGACTGTTGCTTGCACTTGTTTCAGGCATAGTACTTTTCAATTATACTGTTATTCCGGTGCCGGTATTGATTGGTTTATTTGTATTTTCTTTTCTGATTCTCTTATCACTTTTTTTTATCCGAAATTCTGAAATCCTGTATCGTTTCAGATGGCTTTATGGATTTGGAACAATAATAACTTTTACACTTGTCGGTTATGTACTTTGCCTGAATTTCAATAGAAAAAATGAATTTACGGAGTTAAATCAACGTTCGATTTATGAGGTTGAATTAATCACATCTCCCGTCGTAAAACCAAGGTCCAATTCATTTCGGGTAAAGCTTTTGAATCGGTTAGATTCAAACTCGGTTACTAAAGTTAGCGGAAAAGCCATTGTTTATTTGCAAAAAGACAGTGTACCACTTGACTTGCTGCTTGGAGACCGGATCCTAATCGATGCCGAATTCAAAGCACCGGATGGTGCTCAAAATCCAAATGGATTTGATTATGCTGCCTACTTAAAACGTCAAGGAGTGGGAGCAACAGTTTACATAGCTACAGATAAGTGGAAAAAGTATAAATCAAACACAAATTTTTCAATAAGAAGATTAGCCAATATCAGTCGGAATCATCTGCTGGAAATATACAGGAAGTATAATATAACAGATGATGAATTCATGGTGCTTGCAGCTTTGACTTTGGGGTATAAGGAGGGCATGGATCCTGACTTGTACAAACTTTACAGCAACACAGGAGCTGTTCACATCCTCGCGGTAAGTGGTTTGCACGTAGGTATTGTTTATATGGCAATCTCTTTTTTACTCGGATTTTTGAAAAGAAACCGAAAAGAAATTATCGCAAAAGCACTGATCTCTATCCTTTTTATCTGGAGTTATGCTATCATTACCGGGCTTTCACCGGCGGTGATTCGAGCAGCGACAATGATGTCTTTTGTAGCCGGAGCAACACTAACAAACAGAAAACCCAGAATATACAATTCCATACTCGGCTCTGCGTTTTTCATATTGCTTTTTGATCCGAACTTACTCTACAACATAGGATTTCAGCTAAGCTATTCGGCAGTTTTAAGCATCATTGTTTTCCAGAGTTCACTCGCAAAATTTTATGTCCCCAAGAATAAATTCATGACTTTTTTGTGGGGTTTGACCACGGTTTCCGTAGCTGCTCAGCTCGGAACCGCACCAATTTCAATTTACTATTTCAATCAATTCCCAAACTATTTTCTTTTGACAAATTACATCGCGATCCCACTCTCCACTCTTATAATTTATACGGCGTTGCTTTTACTTTTTATGTCATTTATTCCCTTCGCCGCTTATTGGGTTGGATTTGCATTGAAATGGATGATTTGGACATTAAACAAATCGCTTGGATTAATAGCGGCAATTCCCGGTTCAATCTCGATCATAAGCATTTCAAGCATACAGCTTATTTTGCTGATTTCAGCTATTCTGCTGATTACTGCTTTTCTTTTTCATAAGAAATTCATTCACCTGATTACCGGTCTGACCGCGATTCTTCTTTTTTTCACTAATTTTGCTATCAGACAATATGATAGTCTGAACAACTCAAAATTAATTGTTTACTCTGATTCTCGGAATCCGATAGTCAATTTTATTGATGGTAAATCAAATTTTGTTTATACGTCAGATGTGTTGAGCGCGCTGAATGCTGCCGACGCATATTGGAGAAGTTCATTGTTGAACAAGCCCGATTTTATCGAGAAAAATCATTGGTTCGCTGATGGAATGGCTCACTTCAAAGGAAAACGCATAATGATTCTGGAAGACGATTTGCTGCGAAACAAACACTCAAAAACTCCATTGGAAGTAGATTACTTGATTCTATCCAATAGAATGAAACCAAGAATGGATAGAATTTTAGAAAATGTCATTCCGAAGTTAGTGATAATCGACAAGAGCATTTCACCCTGGTACACAAACAATGTAATAGACATCTGTCGTGAAAACGAAATCCCCTACTACTCTATCGCTGAAAGCGGGGCATTTGTTGAAAATCTAAAACAGTAAAGTCGCCACCTATTCTTCTGTTATTTGGTTGGAAGAATCTTCTTTCTCTTTATTCTTTTTTTTCTTTTTTGAGAATAGTCTGACAATCCAACTATCCTGGATAGCTTTTGCAGTTTTATCAAACTCGGTCAACGTGTTTTGTAGCTTTAGGATGGTGGTGTCAATATTTTGAGCAGTTTTTTGGTTGTTCAGCAACATATTTATAGTTCCTTCGCCGGAATTTATACTGCTTGTCGTTGTTTCAAGGTTGGTAACTACCTGTTGCGCTTTATCAGCAGCTTGATTTATGTTACCTAAGACACTATATGTTTGTGTTGTCAGTTCATTTTTGTTTAACAGGCGAGCCAAATCTCCTTCACCACTACTTATTTTTCGAGTTATATTATCTACACCGGCAAGCGTATTGTTCAGATTTTGAGTGGTTTGCAGTAGATTTGTATAAAGCATATCTTCATTTATCAATTTTCCGAGATCTCCTTGACCTAAATCAATTTTCTGAGCAATGGACTTCAGACTTTCAACCGCATCGCTTGTTTGGCTTAGAATATCCTGAGTCTTACCGAGCATTCCTTCGATATCTATACCTTCTTTTCCCTTGAGATGCGTTCCATCTTGGATTTGACCGGAAGCTGCGGTTCCCGAAGTGATATTCAGCAGTTTGCTCCCCATCAAGCCATGTTGATTTATTTCCACCAAAGCATCCTGATAAATAAATCTGGCATATTCTTTTACAATGTCAAGCACAAGCACGACAGTACTGTCAGAGGTAATTTCAATGCTGTTGACCTTCCCGACATTTATCCCGGAATAACGTACATTATTACCTGCTATCACGCCTCGAATATCATTAAAGGAGGTTGTTATTCTGGTTTTGGAATGAAACAGATTGTCCTTACTTCCAATCAAATAAATTACAACTGCAAAAATGGCTAAGGCTGTAAAAACCATTGTGCCTACCCTGAATGCTCTTTTTGTATCCTTCTTCATACGATTAAATTCTATTTTTTAATTAAGCCCGTATGGAACACGCCATTTATCTTAATCCGGTTTCGGTGAAAATTTGATTTTAATGGCTGTTTCATATTTATTTCTTTTTTGTTTAGGTACTGAAAATGTAAACTTGCATATTTGGAACTATCAAATATTATAAAACTCAAAGCATCCGATAGTCCTTCACGCGTAGTTTATTTGAATAGAGGCGATCTTGACTTTTCTGCCGATATTGCAAATTGAAAATTCCGATTTATCGGAGCTGACACTTTTAGCGGCATTCCGCATTTTTAATTCACTACGGTCAATGCCGCTGAAAGCGTCAGTGCCCTATTAACTAACAATTGTTAGAAGTCAAGACGACTTCATAAACAATTTAGCGTATCTCTTGCTAAAGATAATACAAAAATAATCCTAATTAGTGTTTTCTCGCGAATTGCTATATAAAAAATGCCCTAATTTCTTTTTCCCTACTTCTGCTCAACTCGTCATAGGTTCCTTCGGCGTTAAACACACCGTCCATGATAATCTTTATCCTGTTTGTGGCAATTTTAGCACATTTCATATCGTGTGTTATAATAATCGAAGCAGCATTATACTCCTCTTGCACTTTCAGAATTAACTCACTAATCTCTCCGGAAGTAACGGAATCGAGGCCGGTAGTGGGTTCATCATAGAGAATCACTTTTGGTCGCAAAATCAACGCTCGAGCTAATCCGATACGCTTTTTCATCCCTCCTGAGAGCTCTGATGGCATTTTGTCAATGGCATCCAACAAACCAACACTTCGCAAAGATTGTTCCACTCTTTCATCTACTTCTATTTTACGACCGGCATACTGGGTACGCCGAATCGGAAATTCCAGATTTTCCCTCACGCTCATCGAGTCATAAAGCGCGCCTCCCTGAAAAAGATAACCGATATCTTTACGAATTTCGTTCAGTTCATCTTCCTTCATGTTTATAATATCTTTTCCGAGAACTTTTATTTCACCCTGATCAGGTTCAATTAACCGGACAATGCATTTTGTCAAAACAGATTTCCCTACACCGGATTTTCCCAGAATACCCAGGTTCTCACCTTTAGCCAAATGCATATTCACACCTTTCAAAATCTCTTTTTCGCCAAAACTTTTATATAAATTTTGAACTTCAATCATACTCAAATACGGATTAAAATGTTAGTTATCAACACGGCAAACAGGTCAATTATAAAAATTGTCAAAGAAGCTGAAACTACAGCGGAGTTAGCTGCAAGTCCGACAGATTCAGTACCTAATCCAGCTTTGTACCCTTTGAACGCGCCGATTAAGCCGATGAAAAACCCGAACACGACGGTTTTTATTGTAGCGGGTATAACGTCGATAAAATCAAGCATATCAATTGCAGTATGCATATAGAGTTGGAAACTCATTTTTTCGAAAAGATTCATTCCTAAAAATCCGCCGATAAGACCACACGCATCTGCACAGAAAACCAGCAGAGGAACCATAATTGTAGTTGCCAAAACACGCGATGCAACTACGAAACTGAGCGGCTTGGTACCTGAGACTTCCATTGCATCAATCTGTTCAGTTACCTTCATAGCGCCAATTTCAGCTCCAATCCCCGAACTGATTTTCCCGGCACAAATTAACGCTGTCACTACAGGTCCGATTTCACGAAACATCGAGACAGAAACCATTCCCGGAATGAGCGATTGCACACCAAATTGTAATAAAATCGGTTGGCTCTGCATTGTAAGCACCAGTCCCATAATCAAGCCTGTAATAGCCACTAATCCCAACGATTTGTTTCCGGTCAGATAGAGTTGCTTTAGTAGTTCTCTGTGCTCGTATGGCCTGGAGAAAAACTGTTTCACCACATTGCCGGTGAAGATAAACAATTCGCCGAATTCGATGAACATCGTGTTGTAGAAGTTTCTCGTATTTTCTACATTAATATGTTTAAGATACGTCCTTTTACGCTTTGTTCCGGGGTCTTCAATCTCTTTCATACGATTAAAATTTATTCTTTACATTAAGGTCGTATGGAACACGCCATTAATCATTTTCTTAGGTTTAAGACTTGTCATAAATGGCTGTTTCACACAAAGGTTTATAAAAAGAATCAATGTAAAGTTGTAAAAGTACCAAATTTCTGGTTATAAATTACCATAATTTCAAAA
>JAAYIT010000086.1 GCA_012523295.1 Porphyromonadaceae bacterium
CCATAACTCCCAAGGGATGTCTTTTATTTCACCATCAGGCGAAGTCATTATGAATCTTAATTGCTCTAATTCAGGAGCATATTTTTTCTCGCTTTTTTCATAACAAATCCCGCATTTAGGTGGGGCAAAGTCCTTTTTTGTAGCTGTTCTCCCTTTTACATTTTTCCATATGTCCCACCATTGGTTAATAGGCTTAAAACATTCACATTTATTACAATAAAACCATTTTGGAAAGAATATCGCACTAATTGTTTCATCTTCATTTTCTGGTATATCTACACGTTTACTTGATGAAACATTATCGGGTACGTGAACAAAAGCTTCAAGTTTTGAAAATCCGCTTTTATAATTTAGCCTTAGTAATAGCCTTTCATCATTTATATGAAAAGCCCTTGGGATATTAATAACCCATTGATCATCTTTATAATCGCCTTTAAAGAACGGCCATTTATCAAAATCCTCAATCTTTAAAGCACCATACGGTGTTTCAATTAAAGAGCCTGAACCACCATAAGCACTAATTACCTTTCTAGTTTGAATTTTTACAAACTTTTTATTTGAACTTGTATTTCTATTATATAGTGCCATTAGTAAACTGATTTTATTTCTACAAAAGTATCTGTATCTATTTCCCTCATTGATTGCATAGTAGTCCAATCCACACCATTATCTTGTCTTTCTGTTGGTCGTTTTAGAAGCGACTTATATGTTAACTTACTACCTAAACTTGCTCTATTTTGCCAGTCTTCAATTAATTCGTTTAAAGAGCTAATAAAATATGAGATTGCATCTGGGTCATCACCAAATCTAATCTTCATGAAATCAATAAATTCGTCTGCTTTTTCTTTTTTAAAATATTTTGCTGCATCATCTTTAGCCATAGAAGGAATTTTATTTCTAATGTACGTCACAAAGACCGTTGTGAGCATTTTATCAATAGTATTTTCAGTGAACGGTGTAATACTTATTGGCTCAACATATTTGTAAAAAGCACTATGAAAATTTATATAATGCTCAAAATATGATTTTTCACGTGCTCTATTTGGGTCTAGAAGTGTTATGGCTAACCCTTTGGTTTTTCTACCAACACGACTAGAAGCTTGAATATATTCTGCAATATTCTTAGGCATCCCATTTAGTACAATAATATTTAGTCTACTAATATCGATACCAACGGAAATCATATTTGTTGCAAGAACAAAGTCTACAACATCAGTCAGGTATTTCAGCCCCTATTCTCTTGTAACTAATTTACTTTCATTAAAAGGTTTTTCTATTTCCTTAAGCACTGATTTGATTTTCGCACTTTCGACACGACTTGTCAATTCTTCTGTTCTGCTAGGAATACCATAAAAGTTAAATGAATATTCATCAAATGGCTGAAACAGTTGACTCAAACGATATTGCAATGTAGATGTAAAATTTGACACTTCATCACCCACCTTGTTATATATCTTTCCTACGTCCTTAAGGCTGTTATAATAAGATACTATAGTCCAATAGTTGTCAGTTCTTGATTTTGTTTCTGAATTTTTAAAGATCTCAAGACGTGAAACCAATAAGTGGGCAAGTAATTGTAATTGTGTATCTATCGCTGTTTTACCTGTGGGCATAAAACCGATATATCTTCTTTTGCTTTCTTTGCTTTCTTTTGCAAAGAAACTATCATCATAATTTATTCCCGATGGTGGAAACACATTGACTTTCCGATTTCCATAAAGTCTCTTTATTTGTAAATCGGTATTTCGAGTTGTTGCAGTTGATGAAATGATTTTTGGGCCGATCCCATTCTTTGTACATAATAATTCAATTGTACTTTCGAATAAACCTGTTACTGAACCCAAAGGGCCGCTTAAAAGGTGTAACTCATCTTGTATTATCAAATCAGGTGGAAGCCCTTCATCAATATTTGCTTTAAAAAAATTGTGCGCATTATCTTGCCAAGCCAACATTGCAAACTTATCAACTGTGCCGAATAGGAGTGTTGGAGGGTTTTGATATAAAACTTCATCAACAACTTGAATCGGCAGCCGTTCATGAAAAGTGCATTTTTGATTTAAACAATGAATTATAAAGTCACTTCTTTTTGATTTGAATCCATATTTCCAAACTTCCTTACCATTAGTGTTTTTAAATTTTGAAATTAACTTTGTGCCAC
>JAAYIT010000087.1 GCA_012523295.1 Porphyromonadaceae bacterium
ATATCCTTCCGCCCAAGACTTAAAATTAGGAAAATTGCCCGTTTCTTTAATCCATTGATTAGAAGCTGTTTTTATCTCTTTAATGTAATCTGAAAGGCAAACGGTTGGGTGTAAATCCGAAAGAATTTGCAAGTGATTGTTCGTCCCGTTTATTCTGTAAAGGAAACTATTTCGCTTCTTTATTACACCCCAAATGTAGCGATAGAGCGCATCATGGTGTGCTTCCGGTAGTCTATTTTGTCTGTTATAAGTGCAAAACACAATATGATAAAGGATTTGACGGTAGCTGTTCATGTTTTTTAGATTAATAATTGAAGGAATTAGGGAAACGCCTACAGCGTTTGGTTTGTTCTGTGTTCTCGCACCCCCAATTGGCATTGGGGTTATTCATAGGGTAACTTCTACGAAGTTGTTATTTATCATGCTAAAGTAGCGAAAATTAACTTAATACTGTCCACAGAAGTTTTGTCCGTAGGACAATCCCGTGAATAACCCCCAAATTTATTTGGGGGAAAGTGGCATCAGCGCAATAAAACTCCGTAGGAGTTTCCCATCGGAAGCCGGCATTTTCAGTTGGCTACAATTTGTAGTCAACTGACTTCCTTCCTTTGATAGTCGGACTTTCAGAACACTCCAATATTTTCGCGGATTGGGGCTTTCTGTCAAAATCCCCACTACATCCACTACCGAAAAATACCATTCTTCGGTTGCATCGTCCCATACGGCACGTACTTTTTTTCTTCAAAAAGTTTTATGGCATTTTGTTTTGTCATTGAATGGCTAATTTAGATTGAATTTTAGCAGATGGTAGCTTGTGCTGTCGCAAACTCCCAGAGATTGTTGAAGATAAAATCTGCTTTCGGAATTTTATCCTGATTTCCATTGGTCAGAAAAATTGTTTTAAGTCCTAATCTTCGCCCAAATTCCATATCGCTTTCCGTATCCCCAACCATGACAGAATGTGATACTTCAATGCCAGGGAAATCTCTTAGAGCTTGTATTCCCATGCCTATATTGGGCTTTCTACACGTCGAATTATTTTTGGCTAAATCGGGACAAACGTAAATTTTATCGATTCTTCCTCCATTTTCAGTAATATTATTCAACATAAATTGGTGGATTTCATCAAGATCTTTTTGGGAGAAAACGCCTTTTCCAATTCCCTGTTGGTTGGTAACGATAAAAATATAATCAAATGAGTCTGCAAGGATTTCAAGTGCAGCTAGCACATTGGCATGGAACTCAAACTCTTCTAAACGAGTAACGTATCCGCCAACTATTTGGTGGTTGATTACCCCGTCTCTATCTAAAAACAAGGCTTTTTTCATTGATACAGTCTGATTAATTCTTGCTGGGCACGATGGTAGTCTTCTGGAATACCGATGTCAATAAAGTAGGAACTAAAACTCAAACCAAAGAAGTCGAAATCGCTAAAAAATTTTTCCAAAATTTTCTGCTCAAAAGAGAATTTTTCAGGTAGATTCATATTTAGTAACCAATCTCTCTGTATTATGTAAATACCACCATTGATTAATCCTGACTTTTTTTCTGCATTTTGCGTTTTTTCAATAAAAGCTACAATTTTATTTTCAGCACCCAATATTACCGAACCATACCGTGAAACATCTTTCATCTCTCTTAAAGCGACCGTTAGTACACTTTGTTTGGATTTATGTAGTTGGGTTAATTTATCCAAATCAATATCAAACAACGTATCGCCATTCAGGATTAAAACATCTTCAGAAGTAACTTTCTTTAGAGCAAATAAGATAGCACCAACGGTTCCAAGCGGATGAGCTTCTCGTGAATAAGTTAGTGCTATATTTTCAAAATTATTCCCGTAGAACTCTTCGATTTTTTCATGCAGGTAGCCTGTAGAAAGGATAATATGTTCAATGCCGGCATTCTGTAACTTCCTGAATAGAAACGATAAAAAAGGGATTTTTTTTATTGACGCCATAGGTTTGGGGACATCGCTTACAATGTGCTTCAGACGTGTGCCAAAACCACCGGCAAGTATGATGGCTTCTTTCATGAGTGGAATATTTTTTCTTCAACAATCTGGCAAATGATATGCCCGATTAAAATGTGGGTTTCTTGAATACGGGGTGTGTCGACAGATGGAATGTTTATCAGATAATCAGCGGTCTCTTTCAACTTCCCACCTAATTTTCCGGTCATGGCAAGCGTTGTAATTCCCATTTCTTTTGCTGTCAGAAACGCATTAATGATATTTTCCGAATTACCGGAAGTTGATAATCCTACAAGAACATCGCCTTTTTTGCCTTGCCCTTTCAGTAGTCTTGAATAAATGAACTGAAAACCGTAGTCATTCCCCACGGCAGTTAGGTAAGATGTATTGCAATGAAGGGCTTCTGCCGGGAGTGGTTCTCTATTAAAATAGAAACGACCGGAAAGCTCCGCGGCTAAATG
Source organism: Porphyromonadaceae bacterium (assembly GCA_012523295.1). Classification (GTDB taxonomy): domain Bacteria; phylum Bacteroidota; class Bacteroidia; order Bacteroidales; family Paludibacteraceae; genus UPXZ01. The sequence continues at coordinate 2,434 of JAAYIT010000087.1, forward strand.
TTGAGCATCGGCCGCGCTGCCTCCATTCCCACAAAACAAGATTTTGTTTCCGGCTTTTAAAGCCTGATAGAAGACAGAAACCACCTTTTCTATTTCTTTTAATAGAGCTTTGTCTTTTAGAATTGCATGTTTAACATCAATGTTTGACTGAATAATAGTTGAAAGTTGATTTGAAATTAGATTGTCCATGTTCTTAATCCTTCATTAGTGAATTCATACCTTTTTACTTCTCCGCCAAATTTGTCCAGTGACGCTTCTACATTGTATCTCGTCAATCCCGGGCAATAAAATGACATAAACCCTCCACCACCTGCTCCGGAAACTTTACCACCGGTAGCTCCGGCTTGAATGGCTGCTTCATATATTTCATCTAAAAACGGGTTGCTGATTCCGCTAGTCATCTTTTTTTTATATTTCCAACCAAAATCCAGAATTTTTCCCATTTCATCTATTTCGCCTTTTAAAAGCGCTTCTTTCATCCAAATAGCTTGTTCTTTCACTTTATGCATCGCCTGAATGGAAGATTTATTTTTTTCCATTACATTTTTTGCTTGTTGTTCAATGATATCAGCAGAAATCCGGCTTGTCTGGGTGTAAAAAAGCAATAGGTTGTGAGCTAACTCATCTCGGTAGCGCTGATGTATACGAAGCGGATTAACAATGACCTTATCGTTATTCGAAAATTCCATGAAATTTACTCCGCCAAATGTGGCTGCATATTGATCTTGTTTGCCACCTGCCATTTTTAAATCTTCGCGTTCTATCATATATGCCAACCGGGCAATGTCATACTCACCTAGTGGCAATTTTAGCCATTCTACAAATGCCCCCAATATCGAAACCACCAGCGTGGATGAAGTTCCGAGTCCGGAGCCTGCCGGTGCATCCACATGCGAAGATATTCTAAAAGAAAGTGGTTTCTTTACAAAATCTTTTACTATCCTATTATAAACGCCTTTTTGCATTACAAAAGGACCGTCAGCAGCAAGATTTAGAGACGTCGAACATGACTCAGCAAGGTTTGAATCGGGTAAAAGAAATTCAATCTTCTCGTCTTCAATAGGCTCAATCGTAGTGTAAGCATACATGTTGATAGTGGCATTGAGAATGGCACCGCCATACAAGTCTGAATAAGGAGAAACGTCTGTTCCACCTCCTGCTAAACCCAATCTTAAAGGGGCTTTACTTCTTATAATCATCTCTTTTTTATTATTAATTTATCAAGCTGAGAATAGCCTCGGTCATTTGCTTCCAAGAATATTTCTCTTTCTCGATGACTATGTTTTTATGAAAATATCCTTCCGGTTTCTTTTCAAAGAAATCGAAAATCGCATCAGCTATTTCTTTCTCATCCGAGTTGACAACATATCCTACTTTTCCATTAGGAATGATTTCCGCCAAACCTCCAACATCAGTAACCAACATAGGTTTTTCAAAATGGTAACCAATTTGCGTTACTCCACTTTGTGTAGCAGTTTTGTAGGGTTGAACGATAATATCGGCAACACTGAAAAAATAACCCACATCGCTATCGGGAACAAAATCATTGAACCACTGAATTTCTCCTTTAAGGTTTAATTCTTCTTCCAAAGCGAAATATTTTTCAGAATTATTATAAAATTCTCCAGCTACAATAAGTTTTATATTTGTATTTCTAAACCTTGGGTCAGCATAAGCTTTCATCAGTAAATCCAGCCCTTTGTATTCCCTGATGAATCCGAAAAAAAGTAAGTATCGTTCACTTTCCTTCAAATTTAATTTCTTGACAGCTGATTTTCTATCGGGTTTTTCTCCAAAATTGTCGTACAAAGGATGTGGAGAAAATACCTTTGGCTTGTTTTTGTCAAAGAGTTCTACATCGTTCATTACAGACTTTGACATAGCAATAAATCCATCAACAGAATTAACAAAATAAGAAGCGAGTAGTTTATCACCAATTCTTTTTTCATGGGGAATGATATTATCGAGAATTGAAATAATTTTCGTTTTCTTGTTCTTTCTCACAGATCTTGCAATTGTACCCAGGCAGGGTGCCATAAATGGGAGCCAAAACTTCATTAACACCAAATCTGCATTCTTATTTCTGATTTCTTTACCTACTGATAACCAATTCAGCGGATTTATGCTGTTTAATTTTCTGTAAATATTTAAGTTATGACTTGGAACTTCCGATGAATATTGAGTTTTACCGGGAAAAAGTATTGAGGGGTATTGAAGTGTGAATGTATAGATTTCTACATCGTGTCCCTGCTTGACGTATTCGAGTGCCAGCCGCTCGTTGAACGCCGCCAAACCACCTCGGTAAGGATAGGCTGTACCGACTATAATTATTTTCATACAAAATGATATTTTCTTAACCTACAAAAATAAGAAATTTATCAATGGATTAAAAGCTTTTGAATCGGAAGTTTTCAACATAAAAAAATCTACCATCCTCTTGAATGATAGATTTCTTTTAACCTAAAAATTTACCGTTTAGTCTTCTTCCTTCGCCTTAAATGATTCCCAGATAAAGAATCCGATTAAAGCCAAGAATGCGATTATAGCAGCAACTTGTGCACCTGTTCCGGTCGGATCTTCCCATACTTTTAAGTCTAGGACATCTTTTTGTTGTGTGATAAATATTATCAATGCTCCAATGACACCAAAAAGCGCCGCACCGGCGATAAATCCGGAAGAAATCAAAATTCCTCGCTGGTGACGTGCGTTGTTCAGTTTGGTGTTTTTTGAACTTCTGTTAAACCATTGATTCAACAGCCCACCCACTATTAACGGTGTATTGAGTTGCAAAGGAATAAACATGCCCAAAGCAAAAGCCAATGGAGAAACTCCCAGCCAATTGACTAAAATCGCAATTACGGCACCGATACCAAGTAGCATCCATTGTGCACCTTGTCCTGACATAAGGGGTTCTATGATAGCAGCCATCGCGTTTGCTTGAGGCGCGATCATTGGATCGGGATGCGTTTCGGTTGCAACAAATCCGTATGCATCATTCAGGATAAAAATAACAGCACCAACTGTCGCGGCTGAAACAAGCGTTCCCAAGAACTTGTAACTTTCCTGTTTCGCCGGAGTGGATCCGAGCCAATATCCGATTTTCAAGTCGGTAACGAAACCGCCCGCCATAGACAATGCCGTGCATACAATTCCACCAATAATCAAACCGCTGACCATTCCTTGCCAGCCGCTCAAACCAACAGAAACCAAAATTACTGACGATAAAATCAACGTCATCAAGGTCATTCCGGAAACCGGATTGGAACCAACGATAGCGATAGCGTTAGCTGCAACGGTAGTAAAGAGAAATGAAATGACCGTGATTGCCAGGAGTGCAACAACGGCTTGAAGCAGAGTGACTTTCACACCGATGATTAAAAACACGAAGATTGCAATTAGCGTAAGAAACAAAAACAGCATCACAAACGACATTTTCAGGTCTTTCTGAGTCCGTTCTGCTTTTGTTTCGTCGGTTTGTCCTTTTCCTTTTCCACCTACGGCAAGTTTGAAAGCACTTCCAATCACCCCTGAAGACTTAATAATTCCGATAATTCCTGCCATGGCAATAGCTCCAATACCAATCGGACGTACGTAAGCTGCGAAAATTTGTTCGGCGCTCATGGCTGCGAATGGATTCACACCACCGCCGGCTGCGGCTGCCAAGGCTCCGATTTCATTTACCAAAGGAATGAAAACCAACCATGAAAGGAGTGAGCCAACGGTAATTATCAATGCAAATCGTAGTCCGACTAAATAGCCAAAACTGAAAATTAATGCGCTTACATTGAATTTCAGTACCATTTTGAATTTTTCTGCCAACACGGCTCCGGCAGGTATAATGCGGGTGTTTATTTCTTCACTCCAGAGTCGGAATGCCGAAAAGCAAAAATCGAACAGCCCTCCAATTAATCCACTTAATATCAGAAGTTTTGCCTGACTGCCACCCTTTTCTCCGGTCATAAGAATTTCGGTTGTTGCCGTAGCTTCCGGGAAGGGTAATTTGCCGTGCATATCTTTTACAAAGTATTTTCGGAATGGGATTAAAAATAATATTCCTAAAAATCCTCCAAGCAGCGAAGAAAAGAAAATCTGCCAAAAATCAACCTGAATTTCAGGATATTTCGCTTGTAAAATGTACAACCCCGGAATGGTGAAAACCGCTCCCGCCACAATCACACCTGACGATGCTCCTATGGATTGGATAATGACGTTTTGCCCTAATGCTCCTTTTTTACGAAATGCGGCTGATGCACCTACAGCGATGATTGAAATGGGAATAGCCGCTTCAAACACTTGTCCGATTTTCAATCCCGAATAGGCGGCCGCAGCTGAAAAAATCACTGCCATGAGCAGTCCCATTCCTACTGACCAAGGTGTAATTTCATAAACCGAAGCATTTGACGGCATGACCGGTTTGTACTCTTCGCCCTCTTTCAGCTCTCGATAGGCGTTTTCCGGTAATTCAATTGGTTGTTTGTTGTTTTGTTGTTCCATGTATGTAAATACGAATTATACAAATTATGCGAATTTTAACGAATTAACACGAATTAACACGAATTTAGGGGTTTGCTTTGAATAAGATTGTACGTTTAATTTCAATTGTAGTTTCACTTATGCTACTCACCAAAAGTCCCCTTGTGGGGGATTTAGGGGGCTATTCCCACATCACACTCGCACTCGAGGCACCCACCACAAATCTCGGATTTTTTACGGCAAATAAAGGGTCGTTAGGTGAAATTTTACCATCGTGAACTACTACATTCCATTCTCCTTCGGGTAAATCTACGCTCACATTTTTACGATTTCCATTGTAAATTACCAGAATATTTTTCCAGCTGTCACCGTTTGCATTGTCAGAAAGGGTAAATGCCACTACATTCGGAACATTCAATTCAATAAATTTCAAATGCTTTTTCATCATTTCCAAATCGGTCATTCGGAAAGCAGGATGTTCTTTACGTAGCGCGATAAGTCCCTGATAATAAGTGAATATATCGTTGTATATGGTTTTGTTATCCCAGTTGATTTGATTAATGCTGTCTGGCGATTGGTAGGTATTATTCACCCCTTTTTTATCTCTGTAAACTTCTTCGCCGGCAAAAATAAAAGGAATTCCCTGAGCCGTAAATACGACGGTTTGAGCTAATTTATTGAATTTTTGAATTTCGGCTTCGGTGGCTCCGGCAGGTTTGCGGCTGCGAAGCTTATCCACTAAGCACATATCATCGTGGCACGAAACGTAGTTGATGATTTGTGTGGGCTGCGTGGCGTAAGGTTTGTCGGTGTGAACGAGCTTCTTGTTTGTTACGCCCGGAAAATCGGTGGATGCCGCAACTGCAAATTTCACGGCATTCTCCAAGCTGTCCCGTCCGGCAACAAAGCCCGGAAAATCGTTTGTCCAATTTCCTTTCAGCGCATCGCGAATATCGTCGCTGAACACGGCAATGCCGTTCAGTTGGCTTACGTTCTTTTTCAGCGCACGTTTATCCTCTCCAAGGGGCGACGCGGCCGCTGTCCAGCCTTCACCGTAGATTATGATTCGCGGATCCACTTTATCCAACGCCGCACGAACAGCATTCATTGTTTCAATATCGTGAATGCCCATCAAATCGAAACGAAAACCATCCACATGGTATTCTTTTGCCCAATAAACTACGCTTTCCACGATGAATTTACGCATCATGGCACGATCGGAAGCGGTCTCATTCCCACAGCCGGAAGCGTCCGACCAAGTTCCGTCTTCATTGAAACGGTAAAAATAACCCGGAACAAGCAAGTTCAGATGGCTGTTTTCACCTACGTACGTATGGTTATACACCACATCCATGATTACGCCAATGCCTTCTTTATGAAGCGATTGGACCATCTGCTTAAATTCTTTGATGCGTGATACGGGATTTGCAGGGTCAGTCGAGTAGCTGCCTTCGGGAACGTTGTAGTTTTGGGGGTCGTAACCCCAGTTGTATTTATTTTCTTCTAATTTTGACTCGTCAATAGACGCGAAATCATACGATGGCAATAAGTGCACGTGCGTAATGCCTAATTCTTTCAAATGGTCAATTCCTGTGGCTTGTCCTGCCGAGTTTTTGGTCCCTTTTTCGGTAAAAGCCAGGAATTTACCTTTATTCTTAATGCCCGAAGTCGGTGAAATGGAAAAATCGCGCATATGCACTTCGTAAATCACGGCATCTGTTACGTTTTCGGGTAGTACGTGCTTGTCATTCTCCCAGCCTTCGGGATTGGTTTCTTTGAAATCGATAATGGCAGCCCGCTTTCCATTAATACCCACGGCTTTTACCCACATGCCGGGTGTTTCGTCCAACCATTGTTCACCGATTTTCACCTGGAAAGTGTAAAATTTTCCTTTTAAGTCGCCATCCACCGTGGCAGTCCACGTGCCGTTTTTAGCCCGTTTCATATCCTTCATTTCGTAAGCGGAACCTTCCGAGCCGTTGTCGAAAAGTAACAGTTTCACCTCATCGGCAGCAGGTGACCACACACGAAATTTCGACCCCGATGGCGAATAAGTTAATTCTAAGTCATTTCCGTCATACACGGGATATTCATCTACAGAAGCGTATTTTTTTGAGCCGCCGCTGCAAGCAATCAACAACGTTGATAAAAGAAGCATAAAGAATGTTTTTTTCATGATGAGAAAATCTCCTATATCCCCGCCCCTATACTCCGCCAGATGTCGGAGACTTTCTTCCTAAAAGGGAAAGAAAAAGGTAAATAATTAATGGGGACTTTTTGAGCTTGTTATTAAGAGTTATTTATTTTTAAATGTTGTGTTTTTCAGTTTCGCCGAATGACAACCAACGTTTTTTCCACAGGCGGGGAAATCCTTGCCCTGAAATTAAAAACCTCAAAAATAATTTATTTTCTTCAATAAACCTAACAGGATATAAAAAAAAGAGCAACGGCTTGATTGCAAACGGTTGCTCTATTGTGTTTGGTAAATGATTTAGCACATCAAATGTAAGATAATTTGACTTTCGCAAGTTGTCACAGCCGGCTGTAAAGCTGTTTTTGAAAAAAGATATGCTGATTATCAGAGGAATTAAGCAAGTTGGGGCTTTGCCCCAAACCCCACTTCATTTTTTGTCTTGACACAAAAAACGAAGCAAAAAAAGTCAAGACTTCGCCCGCCTTACTCAAAAAATTGGCGTTCAAACGGCTAAATCGTCCAAACTCGCCCCAAGTGTTTCGGTTTTTGAAACCTATTTACAGGCTCAAACAAGGACGATTCTTAACGCCGTTCTCTCTGATTTTTTGGCTCGCCGGA
>JAAYIT010000088.1 GCA_012523295.1 Porphyromonadaceae bacterium
GAAAAAATTTATCCTGGCCAGCTTAAGCCGGAGATTGTTTCAGTCAGGTTCTATCAGACTGTAAAGGCCTGTTACCTGGAAACCACCATCGATGTATACAAGGAGAAGGGTATTGACCCTGATATTGATAATAATGCAGGCCCTTACAAAGAGTATAGCCGGGTTGACTACCGTATACACAGGCACTCCCTTTCATATGTTTCCACAGGAGAAGATCATGCCTTCAGTCCTGATAAACTTGTGCTGGAAAATGCTGCAGACTTTTGCGAATCTGATGAATATGGCCTTATCATGATTACGGATTTATTTACGGAGAAAGCGGCAAAAGAAATTAACGAACGGTATCTGGAGCAAAAGAGGACTAATTCTGATGATGAATACGATTTTCAACCGGGTGAGATTGAATTCCCAGGCGAATCTCTTAAAGACCTGGATGGTTATGATTCTGATGATGATCCGGAATTCCCAAGGACACCGATGGCCACCATAAGGATCGACGAAAAATTAACAGAAATACTTCTGGATCAAAACGATACGCACATCGGCAAAGGTCAACCGATAGTACAGGGAAATTTGCCCTCATTTGTTGAGATAAGATCGGCCACATCAGAAGATCTCCGGCTTACCACGCTTTCCATTCCCAATGATAAGATCAAGTCTATCCTGGTCAAGGCGGGTAATGCACCCTGGGCTGAGTATGACTTGCCTGGTAAATATGAATATCTTGTTGAACTTTCAACCGGAGAGAGGTTGATCATCGAAGGAGAATTTGGAGAAGATTGGCATAGTGGTGGCGGGTTGCCTGAACACTGGTTTTATGAGCATAAGATAAGGGTTGAGTAATTCATTCTGTTCCCAGCAGGCCATAAATTATTCATAGAGATTCAGGTTAGCGTTAACTTGCAGAAAAAATTTCTGAACTAAAAGCTAATGGGAAATTTTCTCAAGATTGCTTGTTTGGTTTACATTGTAGTTACAAATCATAAAAAAATCACTTATGAAAACATCAGCATTATTTACACAAACATTTGCCCCATTAGAACTTTTGCCTGAAAAACCAAAAGTTTTTTGGTATGCCAGTTCTGGTAGGGATTTCTTCCCCTCCATTTTCCAAAATTGTAAAAGTATTTATGAGAACCAGGAAAACAATAACAAGTTCTTCTTAAAACCTGACCTGTTCGTGTATTCGTGTCTTGGCAATGAAGTAAATAAATTAAGAGAATTATTGCAAAACGATAATTCAACTCTTTTTGAGAATCAAGATTTTATTGTTACCGGAAAAAATTATTACCCATTGAGTCTGCAAAATGTTTTCAATTATGAGGTAAGCCCTGATCATATTGAGTTAAGCTACATAAATATTCCTGAGATACAAGATTCTGTTTTTTATTTTGAGGTTGATGTAAAAACCAATGGTTACTCAGAGACACAAAGGTTCCTGTTCTTTGAATGGGAAAATATTCATTTCTTTCATGAAATTCTTATCCGTTTTTTTGAAGTAATTTATTTTCATAACAGGCGTGAAGGCTTAGGATTTGGAAATTGCTTAAAATCTATAATTGAATTTATTTACCAGGATAATGCTCCAAACTTTTTAATAGATGGTGGTTTTAAACCAAAATTTGCCATAATAGACCATAGTTCATCCACTTTTGAAATTTTCTTCAATGCTGTAATTAACTCTCAACTAATTTCATTGACTTCAAATTATGGTGTTTTTCCGAGTATGATAAACGGGAATTTTGGTGAAGGTCAAATTCCGGATTGCAAAATATTTAAGTTGGAATACCCTTATCAACCCTGAAAAAGACCTTACCTGCTTCATTCAGTACAACACCCTCCCCCATTCGCGCAATTCCCTCTGCGGGGCCATACTGCTGCTCCGGGGCAGGATCACCGGCCAGGAGTGGGCCGGGATCAGCTGCGCTGCCGGCAACATCTCCCCCCTTCTTGGCGATGTGTCCAAAAAGGATTTCAACAACCATATGAAATATTACCAGGCCGTGGCCGGATCCATCCCGGAGGTGCTGCGCCTGTTAAAC
>JAAYIT010000089.1 GCA_012523295.1 Porphyromonadaceae bacterium
ATGTCATTTTCTCATTCATAAAACCTCCTCCTTTCACTTCCCACCATTACTTAAAGCAGTAATCGATCGGCTTGTTACGCTTATGAAATGATATGACTACCACGCGCTTTCCTTCACTTATGTCTATTATGTTAAATTTGGTATAAACATCTACCATTTCTTCATTGCCTTCAAAATTGAATAACATGACCTCCGAACAAAAAACATATAAGACCTCATACTCATATCCCAACTTTGTGTTTTGAAGTGTATGGCAGAAATCCTCCGGCTCAATTTGCATTAAAATTTCTTTTTGCCTATTATTAGTGAGGTTATAATCTTTTATAAAGTCAAGGTTTTCCTGTCTATTCTCATTTTTAGAAATATAAAACCGACTTTCTCTTACGCAATCCTGTATTGTCTGTAAAACCAGCACTATTTGTTCTCGGGTGTAGTTCTGATTGTAATACGGATTCATTGCACCACCTCTTTATAATGCAATGATACTATATATTATGCCCCGCGTAAACAAATTATGCATTAATTGATGCAATTATTTTTAAAGGAGTGCTCTCCAAAAATTACTTAAGAGCACTCCCGACGGGTTAGACATCAATATCTTGATCTTTACCCTAAAAACAGCGATTTAAAAAATCGTTGTGCTTTCGGCGAAGATACTGCTCGTCGTGCACACCAATAGAAAAAGCGATCTGCTGCCAGGTCATACCGTTTATATACCTGAGCGACAAAATCATTCTTATCTGACTATCCTCAATACCGTTGATGTAACGATTAAGTTGATTAAGTTCATAAAAGCATTTCTTTATATTTAAATCTATTAGCCCTTTTAAATCAGCAATCTCGGGGCTATAAATCGCAAGCTTGTCTACTAAACTTTTTAAGCCCCAAAGACCGTGTTCTCAGCCTGGTTGTCCTAAACTGACAGACGGCAGGTTTTGCGAGGAGCACGCCAAAGAAGAGGCGAAACGATATGAACAATTCCAGCGCGACCCAGTCATGAAGAAACGCTACAGCAGGACTTGGAAACGTATTCGTGACCGCCACATTGCATCCCATCCATTATGTGAGTAGTGTTTGAAGGCTGGGAAAATAACTCCTGTTCAGGAGGTACACCACATCAAACCCTTGTCGCAAGGCGGTACGAACGATGAGGATAACCTCATGGGTCTGTGTACATCGTGCCATTCGGAGATCACCGCACGCGAGGGAGGTCGTTGTCAAAGGAAGTGACCGGGAGGGGGAGTCAAATCTCTACAACCTGTGCATTGGAGAACGGGCGGTTCCCTTCGCGCGCAAAAATTACAGTTCAAACGGGGGGATTAAACCCCAACATCGCCTACGGTTCCAACCTCAATCCTGCGTAGATGGCTGATCGGTGTACAACCGCAAGAGTGATCTGCGCCAGTGAGATGAATGACTGGCAGGAACAGATTATCCGTGACTTGTTCGGCATCTTAAAGCCTGATGGTAGAGGTATCTTGATATTGTAAATCGATAGATGTATTAATTCCCTCGATGAACATCCTAATAGCGTTACGGTGCGTTACGAAAAAAGACGTTGACAAAACTTCCGGAGGATGATGGGATATTCGTAACGAAGCGTGACGCAATAAACACGAATTAAAAGATTGGGGGAATGAAAATGAATCTTTTTCAAATCAAATCCAAACCACATGGCACTGACCGGTTTCGCCAATTCATTGATGAGAAGTTTGTCTGTATTGGCTGGCCAGGAATTGGGAATTTAGAGCAAGTCAGTAAGGAAGAAATAAGGGCTAGATTAGAAAAACAATATGGCTATAAAGGGCATGAACTAGGGAATGCCTTGGGGCATGTAAATGCGTTTGTTAAGACCATGAAAAATGGAGACGCGGTATTCATTGCTGAAAAGGACTGGGCTTATCTGGGAATCGTGGGGGATTATGAGTATGAAGCGTTATTTGATAAAGATCAAGATGGCATGTGCCACCGGCGGAAAGTCGAATGGTTAAGTCGCGTGAAAATCGCGGATCTTGAACCAAGTATTCAGAGATTAATTAGCAATCGGAACACGGTATCCAGATATCCAGAACCAATCGAAGATGCAGGCATTGAACAATATCTAGGTAAACA
>JAAYIT010000090.1 GCA_012523295.1 Porphyromonadaceae bacterium
TACTTCTCGTCATCCTTCTGTTAATTCTTGCCGTTTACATGATTTATTTAGGAATAAAAGCGGGAATTCTCCCACCTACCCTGACCGGGATTGGCTTTATTCTGATTGCCGCGTTATTTTTCAATAAAGAAGAAAACAGGTAATCAATACGAGTATAATTCATTTTTTCCGAGAGCATACAATTTTATCGGAGACCTTTTCAATCACATTACATCTCGAATTCTTGTTTTAAAACAATTTTTCGCGACAAATTACACAAAAAAATGAAATATATCTGCCAAACTATAAGCTAATGATAAAAGTAAGTAGTAACTTTGTGAAAAAATCAAAAAAAAGTACTCAACAATTATGATTTCTTACAAATTCGAAACAAGTGGGAAAACGCGCATGGAGCATGATTTGCTGGGCGATAAAGAAGTTCCCGAAGAAGCCCTGTTTGGGATTCAGACCTTACGTTGCATTGAAAATTTCGACATCAGTCGTCAGTTATTATCCGATTATCCATCGCTGATTAAAGCATTGGGAATCGTAAAAATGGGGGCAATACTTGCCAATCACGAGTTAGGTTTAATTTCTGATGAAATAAAAGATGCGGTAGTTAAAGCTTGTCAAGAATTGAAAGAAGGAAAGCATGTCGAGCATTTCCCAATCGACTTGGTACAAGGCGGTGCCGGCACAAGCGTGAATATGAACGCCAATGAAGTGATTGCCAATCGCGCGTTGGAAATCATGGGTAAAAAGCGTGGAGAATATAAATTCTGCCATCCGAATGACCACATAAACATGGCGCAATCTACCAACGATGCATACCCAACCGCGATGCAATTGGGACTGTATATGCTGCACGGTGAAGTCTCGCAAGCTCTTGAAAAACTAATCGAATCTTTCGAAAAGAAAGAAAAAGAGTTTGACAACATCATTAAAATGGGTCGTACGCAGCTTCAAGACGCTGTCCCAATGACTCTTGGACAATCCTTCAGCGCTTTTGCAGATGCGATACGGAGCGAATTGAATCGGCTGAATCGTATAGCAGAAGACTATTTGATAATCAATATGGGTGCAACAGCCATTGGTACGGGAATTACAGCCGAACCCGGCTACGCAGAAATATGCACGCAACACATCAAAGAAATTACCGGATGGAATATTACGCTTGCCGATAATTTGATTGCCGCTACGCACGATACATCCGACATGGTAGCTTATTCATCAGCGTTGAAAATTCTTGCACTTCGCTTATCAAAGATTTGTAACGACCTGCGTTTGATGTCATCCGGACCACGCACCGGTTTATCCGAAATAAACCTGCCTCCGAAACAACCGGGATCTTCCATCATGCCCGGAAAAGTAAATCCCGTAATTCCTGAAGTTGTAAATCAGGTCTGCTTTAAAATTATCGGCAATGATTTAACGGTCTCTATGGCATCCGAAGCGGCACAATTGGAGCTAAATGTTATGGAACCTGTGCTTGTACAATGTATTATTGAGTCTTGTAAGTGGTTAGTGCGAGCTTGCAATACACTTCGTGTGGAGTGTATTGACGGAATCACCGCAAACGCCGATCATTGCCGTAACATGGTGGAACATTCGATCGGAATTGTAACCGCGCTGAAACCGTTTATCGGGTATGCAAACTGTTCAGAGGTGGCAAGAGAGGCGCTGCAAACCGGCGGAAGCGTATATCAGCTTGTGCTTGATAAAAAACTGCTAAGCAAAAAAGAATTAGACAAAATACTCGATCCTAAGCAAATGATTAAACCGACAAAATTGGTGTTGTAAAGGAAACACCCATCATCTCAGCGATGGTAAACAATACGACTTCACATTAATCACTTAAAAATCAGTAATGGTTTTGTGTTTGAAGCGTATTTAAGCGAGTGAAATCTTATATGAAGCTGTCTCAAATTTGTGTTGAGACAGCTTCTTAATTTTAATGGAGCAACAGGGATTATTCCTAAGCCGAAAAATATTTTAGACACTTAGTGTTATTTTGAAACATATAGGCTGGTTTTGCAGGATTTAATCGTTTGCGATCTTTGTTGGTGCTTTATTACTAAATAACTGCAAAATTATCTATTCTAAAATCAAGTCGTAAAATCAAAGTTTGCCTGTATATGCATGAATATCAACACCATATAAAGTAATTTAAAAAATTAATGCATCATTAGTTTTGTCCGATATTTAGAGATTATTACAATTCCTGAAACTCATTCTATGAGGGTGATTTAGAAAAAAACACGATATTATACCGGAACTAAAACACTTGTGAACTTCCTTCATACCCTTTGTGCTATAGATTTCCGGTTTATTCAACCTTAGTTCTCCCAATTACTACTGTTCCCAGCAACATCGGCACAACAAAATTTATCAACCAGATCATAATTCCGGTCAACATTATTCCAATGTTATTCGTAGAAAATGAGCTGAAAATCAGCACGGCATATGATCCACGAATTGCCGGTTCGGATGCCGCAAGTGAAGGAGTGAAAGTTATGAATAAATACATGGCCGGGATAGCAATTAACGCCTGAAGAACGCTAACTTCAATCTGAAAAAACTGGCGCATCAGAAAATACTGGATACAATACACTCCGTATCGAAGTGTAGAAATCAACAAAATCCGAAAAAGATCGTTGAATCTGAAAGAGGAGAGAGATTGGACTGACTCGTTGATTTTTTTACTCCATTTGCCAAGTTTCAGCTTTTTAGACAAGTAGGGCAATAATACAATAAAAAGAACAGTGGCAAAAATCCACAATTGTATCCAAAACAAAAAATGTGAGAAACCATTATCTTTGTAGTTTTCAGACAAAAAGAGAGTTGCCCCAACTACACCAAAAACCGTAATTATTATATTCTGAGTGATACTGTTTAGCACACTCATTACAACGCCTGTAACCCGACACTCCTTCGGAAGGTAGAGAATCCTACCGGCAAAATCTCCAACCCGATTTGGCGTAATGTAGCCCGTGCTGATACCTGCTAACACCGATTTCACAGCAGACCGAATTGAGAGACTAAGCGAATTCTTCATCAAATACTGCCATTTTACTGACTCCAACCACCAGTTTATGGGCAATAAAACCAGAATTAAAATCAGTAAAGAAATTCGATTAATGTCAACGTGCTGAAAAGTGTCCTTTAGTTCGTTCCAATATTCGATTCGAGCTAATTTGACAATCAGAAAACTGTATGCTGCCAGCATTACAATCCATTTAACTATCACGAAAATCTTATTTTTGTTCTGGTTCATTTTGAATTCGGAATGTGAATTTTTTTTGTGAAAAATAGCTGAAAGCTGTCGTAATTATTGTCACTAACATTTTTGATGGAGTGGGATAAATTCCTATTACTTCAACGAAAAGTTTCAACCCAAAGTAATTTATCAGCAAATTAGCCATTACCACAGCCATATAACGAACAAGCTGGTCTTTCCCGCGCATTTGTGAAGCGGTGAAAGTGACGTACTTTTGGAGCAAAAATCCGGTAAAAAACGTGATTGGGAAAGTGAATAGAAGCGATGCAATGTGCGGACTCAACGTCACGAACCCGAGATGAACCAGTTGTTTTTGAACGATAAAATTGTATGTGATGAAATAAAGCACCCAGTCAAATCCCATGTTGGATGCGCCGGAAACACTGTATCGGAAAAAATGCAGCGAAAAATATTTCCGAAAAGGGGGATAAAAAAAATCAATGATATCACTAATGAATTTTCCGGTAAGTATAAATATTCTTCGCATAGTATATAAACCAGCAACCCTTGAAGGGGTGGATTAATAGGTTTTCGAGTTTTAACAAATGAAACAGCTTAGTTGTGAGTAATTAAAAAATCAGAACTATAAAAAAACAGCACTTCTTGTTTTATCATAACTATAAATATGGGCATTATTCATCTGTGAGATTAGGGGTTTGTTTGTTTTTTTTCTTTGGTAGTTTTATACTTCGTATTTTATTATAGTCACGCTTCTTGAAATCGGTAGTAATATGCGGTTGAGCTACAGTACCTTCTATAAAATCATATCGATACATATTGAAAAACAGCATAAAGAGCGACAAAATCAGCGGCCCGAAAATGACTCCCCAAAATCCAAATAACGGTAAACCGATCAACACCCCAAAAACTGTAATCAGGGGGTGAATATCTGCTAATTTTTTCTGCAATAAAAATCGCACAATATTATCGACACTACCGATTATCACTATCCCATAAACCAAAAGTCCGAGGGCAAGGCCGTATTTTGTATCTAAAAATAAAGCTATAGAAAGCGGGACATAGATAATAGCCGTTCCAACAATTGGTAAAATGGTAGCAAAAGCGGTAAGAATAGCGTATAAAACCGGACTGGATACTCCAAACAGCAGGTAACCGATATAGGCAAAAGAACCTTGCACAAGCGCCAAAAGCGGTATTCCTATGGCGTTTGCTTTAATGATAGATTTTGTTTCCTTGATAAATGTAATTTTATTTTGTTTTGAAAATGGCAAAATCTCTCGAATCATTATTTCAAAATCTTTATAGCTGAAAAGCATAAAATAAAGAACGAAAATAATCACGAACAGATTGATAACGAAGGAGTAAGAGTTAGATGCCAGAATTTGTACAATATCCGTTCCCAGCTTTGGGAGAAACGAAAGGAAATCAAAATCACCAAAATCAAACCCAAAACGAGTCTCAATATTGTTGATAAACTTACTAAAACTCAATTTTAATGTGTCAAAATCTATATTTATGCCCGAAAGTCTATCGACAACGATAGCGCCGATTCCCGTAATTGGCAGCAGGAAAAATAAAAGCGCCTCTATCAAAAGCAAAGTCGCGCTCAAGCCTTTACTCCAGCCTTTTTTCTCAACAAGGTATTTCATCTGCCTTCGCAAAACAATATACAATGTAAACGCTCCCAAAAAACCACCAAAATAAGGCCGCATCTGCTTGAAAATTATCAACCCGGTAGATAATAACAGCACAAGCAAAATCACACGATATTCCTTTTTTTTCAAATCAAATTCAGACATTTCTCAAAAATATAATAAACAAAATACAATTAAACTTCAGCCTTAGTCACGTTTCTATTTTGAACGTTATATAATTTTACCAACACCATACATCCAACATCCAAACATCCAACATCCAGCATCCAGCATCCAACACCAAACATCCAACATCCAACATCACACCTCCCCTTACACCAACCTTCTTATCAAATCCTCTTTCTCGCCATACAGCATGTCAATCATCGGAATCTCAATCATGGTATAAGCACCCGGATTTTGTTTGAAAGTAGCTCTTGCACAAGCCACTAAAATCTGAGCTGTAAGTGCCGGATTGTTGATTTTCATGTTAAATTCAAAGAGTTGATTTTGAGTCTTTCCGGAAACACCCTTACGAATCAATTGGACTCCATGCCCCATATCTTTCAGGTTATCAACACTTTCCACCAGAAAAACGTGAGTTTCATCTTTCACAAAATAAGCATCGGTCTTGATATCATTTTCCACCTTTTTGAAATCAGCGCCTTTCTCTATTTCAACATAAACCATTCTTCTGTGAATTCCGGTTCCAAGCGGAATCGTCATTGAAAGCGCATTCTTCACGCCTTCAATAGCTTTTACAGCCACAGTATGACCCATGCTCATTCCCGGTCCAAAATTCGTATAAGTAATCCCTTTCGGGGCAATAGATTCAAGCAATGCGCGAACAATCGAGTCACTTCCCGGATCCCAGCCGGCAGAAATTATAGAAACGGCATTTCCTGATTTTGCAGCAGCTCCGAGCTCTTCTCGCAACTCCCAAATCGAGCCGTGAATATCATAGCTATCTACCGTATTGATTCCTAAAGCAAGTATTTTCTTTGCCGTTTCGGCTATCTTTCGAGTTGGGGCGCAAAGTATCGCTACATCCACATGCTCCAACTTACCGATATCATCAGTAACGGTCACTCCTGAAAGCTCTTTTGGAACATTATCTACACTTACGGTTCGTCTTACAATCCCGGCTAACTCAAAATCCGGAGACGACTCAATGGCTTCAAATACCGATTTTCCAATGTTGCCATAACCTACAATCGCGGCTCTTATTTTTACACTCATACCTTAAAAAATTTTTATGGGGGCAAATTTACGAAAAAAAGTGAGTTAATATAAATGTGCTAATAAAAAATTACAAATAAGAAATTCATTTTTCATTCCCGACAGTCCAAAATCATATCAGCTTTACAAAACAAAACTGCTTAATCGAATTAAAATTCATGATGCTGTTTTCTATTTAAAACATATCAAAGCAATAACTTTTCATCAGAATCTCAGGAAATTTTCGGCTCACAAATCGTTTTACTTTAGTAAATAGCTAAGCCTCAAGATAGTGAACAATTTGGACTGATAAATTTCAATATTTATCACAAAATAATTTTAGAAAAACAAAATAAATTATTTTTTGGAAAACTTTTCTCGCCTTCAATATATTTGTCCATCTGATTTTCTGGATATTAGTTTTTGTTTTGGAAAACTTTAAAATAATAACGGCAAATTAAGTGTTATTTTTTTGTGAAATATCAAAAATAATTACTAACATTGTAGTCCGAACTTTTCAGAACAAAATCTTCAATTAAACATATTAAAATACAAATTTAGAAAGTGAAAAAAGAAAATTACATTCAAACTGACGTAGGAAATTCTACTTTGGAATTTTCCGATAGCGAAGACATTGCTGTAAAAGTGAACTCAAACAAACCGACATCAGACGATTTATTCGGAAGTGCTTTCGAAAATTCGGCAAATGATGTTGACGTTATCGCTGAAAAGAAAATCTACGAGCAGACTGAAGTGGAAGCAGCTTCATTGGAGTATTTTCGCGGAGATGATCTTGCTGCAAAAGTTTGGGCAACCAAATATGCGCTAAAAGACTCATTTGGAAATATTTATGAAAAAACTCCGGACGATATGCATTGGAGACTTGCTTCTGAAGTTGCCCGAATTGAGAAAAAGTACCCCAACCCGTTGTCGAAAGAAGAGTTATTCGAACTTTTCAGAAATTTCAGATACATTGTACCGCAAGGTAGCCCCATGACCGGAATCGGGAATGAGTACCAAGTCGCGTCATTGTCTAATTGCTTTGTAATCGGATTTGATGGTGATTCCGACTCATACGGAGCTATCATAAAAATAGATGAAGAGCAGGTGCAACTAATGAAACGCCGTGGCGGAGTAGGTCACGACCTCTCTCACATTCGTCCAAAAGGATCTCCGGTAAAAAACTCTGCGCTTACTTCTACGGGGATTGTTCCGTTTATGGAGCGTTACTCCAATTCCACCCGCGAGGTGGCACAAGATGGAAGAAGAGGAGCGTTAATGCTTTCTGTTTCTATCAAACACCCTGATTCTGAATCATTCATCGATGCAAAAATGGAATCCGGTAAAGTAACCGGGGCGAATGTTTCTGTGAAAATCGATGATGACTTCATGAAAGCCGCGATAAACAACAAGCCCTACACGCAGCAATATCCGATTTACAGCAAAAGTCCATGGATTGAAAAAGAAATTGATGCGAACACATTATGGAAAAAAATCATTCATAACGCGTGGAAATCAGCTGAACCGGGCGTACTTTTCTGGGACACTATTACACGTGAGTCTGTACCTGATTGTTATGCAGACTTGGGATATCGGACAGTCTCTACCAATCCGTGCGGTGAAATTCCATTGTGTCCCTACGACAGCTGCCGACTTTTAGCTATCAATTTATATTCTTACGTAAATCGTCCTTTCACAAAAGAAGCAACATTTGATTTCGAGCTTTTCGATAAACATGTGCAACTCGCACAACGCATAATGGACGATATCATCGACTTGGAGATGGAGAAAATCGACAAAATTCTTGAAAAAATTCAATCCGATCCGGAAGATGATGACATTAAAAACACTGAAAATCAACTTTGGGAAAAAATCAAAGCCAAAACCTCACAAGGACGTCGTACAGGAGTAGGAACAACAGCCGAAGGAGATATGCTCGCAGCGTTAGGTTTGAGATATGGGACAGACGAAGCAATCGATTTCTCAGAAAAAGTACACAAAGCAGTTGCGTTGGCGGCTTACCGTTCTTCTGTAAATTTAGCGAAAGAACGTGGTGCTTTCAAAGTATATGATGCAAAACGCGAGGAAAACAATCCTTATATTGCGAGGATTCGTGAAGCCGATCCGAAACTTTACAAGGATATGGTGAAATACGGACGAAGAAATATTGCTTGTCTGACTATCGCTCCTACAGGAACCACAAGTATCATGACCCAAACTACATCGGGAATCGAGCCGGTATTCATGCCTGTTTATACTCGCCGCCGGAAGGTGAATCCGAATGATAAAAACGTGACGGTTGACTTTATAGATGAAAATGGAGACTCCTGGGAAGAATACGTAGTTTTCCATCATAAGTTCGTAACCTGGATGGAAGCTAATAATTATTCAACTTCTAAAAAATATACGAAAGAAGAGATCGATGAGTTGGTAGCAAAATCACCTTACTACAAAGCTACTTCCAACGATGTGGACTGGCTGAAAAAAGTACAAATGCAAGGTCGTGTTCAAAAGTGGATCGACCACTCGATCAGTGTTACAATCAATTTGCCTTCTGATGTTTCAGAAGAATTAGTGGGCGAACTTTACGAAGAAGCCTGGAAAAGCGGATGTAAAGGTGTGACTGTTTACCGTGACGGTTCCCGCTCGGGTGTTTTGATTGCCGTTGATGATAAAAAAGACGAAAACAAATCAGGCAAAGATAAGGATTGCGTATGCTTTGACCCATTCGAGACACTTGTTCGTCCCATTGAGTTGGAGTGCGATGTGGTTCGTTTCCAAAATAACAAAGACAAATGGATTGCATTCGTTGGGCTGAAAGATGGAAGACCGTATGAGATTTTCACCGGAATAGCCGATGATGAAGAAGGGATTGCATTGCCGAAAAATGTAGTTTCAGGAAAAATTATCAAGGTAGTGGATGACAACGGGAAACGTTATGACTTCCAATTCACCAACAAGCGTGGATTCAAAACAACCGTAGAAGGTCTTTCACACAAATTTGACAAAGAGTATTGGAATTATGCGAAATTGATTTCGGGAGTTCTTCGTTACGGAATGCCAATTGATCAGGTAATCAAGCTGATATCAAGTTTACAGTTAGACAGTGAATCGATCAACACCTGGAAAGTGGGTGTAGAGCGCGCTTTGAAGAAGTATATTCCTGATGGGACACAGATTGCCGAACAGGCTTGTCCGCAATGTGGGGAAAAAACACTCATGTATCAGGAAGGATGCTTGACTTGTAAGAGCTGTGGGCACTCGAAATGCGGATAATGATGTCTCCCCGTTCACTTTAGTGCGTCGGGAAAATTGAGAAACGCCAAAATCAAAAAATAAAACCTCAGTCACGTTTTCAGAAAATTTAGAAAAAATGATTGAGGTTTTTTTAAGGTCTTACCACTCCAAGCGACATTGACCCGTTGTGGATAAAAAATGCAAACTGCCGCTTGTAGCGGCAGTTTGCAATATTTTTTTTTAATCGAGTTGGATTCTTCTGTGCAGATTACTCTTCAAAGTCCTCAACTGCAAGCTCAGTTCTTGGCAAATCACTGAATTTCCTGTTTCTTTTCACATAAAATTCATACAGAAGACTATTTTGTGAAACTTCTTTGAAAGTGGAACGGACAGATTTTAATATATTTTCATTTCGTTTTTCAGTAAAACTTTCCTGTAAGTTTCTAAACTCGGTTCTGGCATCAGTTATCGCCCTCATATTCTTAAACTTACCTTGGAGCGCAAAATGCGCGGCGGCTAAATTATCTAAATAAAACCGTGTTCTGAAAATAGAATGAAGATTCTTGTGCGGTAAGTTTTTATAGAGCATCAATAAATTATTCCTGAAATTAAGGAAAGTTTTTCGTGGATGTTCGGCCTCGAGTGTACCTCCTCCGATATGATAAATTACGCTTTGCGGATTACACACAATCCGTCTTCCGCGGCTTTTCAATCGCCAGCAAAGGTCAATTTCTTCCTGATGAGCAAAAAACGCTTCATCCAATCCTCCGGCTTCCCAATAATCCTTTGAACGAATCATTAAACAAGCGCCTGAAGCCCAGAACACATCTTTTATAGCATCATATTGCCCTTTATCTTCTTCGATTTCTCCAAAAATACGACCACGACAAAAAGGATAACCGTACTTATCTATAAAACCTCCGGCAGCACCGGCATATTCAAAGTAATTCCGATTATGGTAAGAAAGGATTTTGGGCTGACAAGCCGCTACAGTAAGATTCACTTGCATATAATCGTACAGCACCTTCAACCAGTCCTTTGTTACTTCAACATCAGAATTTAAAAGTACGTAATATTCAGATTTCAGCTTCTTCAGCGCTCTGTTGTAGCCTCCTGAAAACCCATAGTTTTTTTTGAATTCGATAACGGAAATATCGGGGTACTTCTCATTCAGCAACTTCAGTGAACCATCAGTGGATCCATTGTCAGCCACAACAATCTCGGCATCAGGAAGTTCCCTGACACTTTCTTTGAGAAACGGAAGAAACATATCTAAATATTTCTCGCCATTCCAATTCAATATTACAACAGAAACTGACATCTATTATTCTAAACCAAGATTATTAAATTTCTACACACAAAACGACTTTAAACTACTTGTTATTAAAGACACTAAACTTTTTTCCCTCTTGTTCCGTGCTTCCATCGATTATGGGTCCAAAGCCAAAACTCGGGTGCCTGCTTGATGTCCGCTTCGAGCAAACGTGCGTATTTTTCAGTTATTTCATGCTCACCGGTATTTTGCGGATCAGTGCTCAAGCATACAAAAGTACATGTGTAATAGCCTCGCTTTACTTTATTAAATGAGCAATAGTACACGGGAAAATTAAATTTTTTGGCAATTTGTTCGGTTCCATCAATTATTGCAGTTTCCTGGTTTAAGAAAGTAGTCCAATAATGGATACTGTCCAAACGCGGCCGCTGGTCTGAAATCATTCCGAACATTCCCATCTTATTCTCTCTTTTCATTTCGATTATGGTGCGTAAAATATGCTTCATATCTACATTTCGCGCGCCAAATCGTTGGCGAATATCACCAATCATCCGATCAACTATTTTACCCGATTGTTTTTTATAAACCTGATACACAGGCTTATCTTTAGGTAAATATTTTGAGAATAATGAAGTCCATTCCCAGTTTCCATAGTGGGAAGCCATTAGCATCACACTTCTGCCTTCATGATAATGCTCGATAAGCTGCTCGCTTTCATAAAACTTCATCCGCTTTTCCAATTCTTTGCCGCTGATTGATTTTAATTTTATCCCTTCAACAATCAAATCACAGAAATGATGATAAAATTTTTTCTCAATTTGCTCAATCTCACTGGCAGGTTTTTCAGGGAATGATAAGGTGAGGTTTTTTCTCACAACATTCTTTCTGTATTTTATGATACGATAAAATATCAGATACATAAAATCAGACAATCCGTAAAGCAAACGGAAAGGTAAAAGCGAAACGAGTTTTACAAAAAACAGAACAATGTAATACATCATCAAGGAAAAAACACCCGGACAACTGATTGCCAGGGTGTTTCTTTATTTATCATTTTGTTTATTCCGAAAATTATTCTTCGTCCTCCTCGGTATAAATACCGAGTGATTTCCCGTACTCGTATTCGCAGTCAAGAATCAGTTGGATATCATCTTCATCAAGATTCATTTTGTCTTTCTTGGCCGCTTCTAACGCATACTTCAGCATTTCTTCTTCATCAATACTGGTTTCATCTACGGCGTCATCGTCCAACAATCCTTTTTCTTCATAGTAATCATAAACTACATCCAATACATAATTAATGGCATCTTGGTTTATTTTAGATTTTAATTCTGCAGGAATCAACTTTAGGATATACTTAATCGCTTCATCCTCATCATAAACCAACAAATCGTTATCTTCTTTCATAGCCTATATTTTATTTAATTGTTAATAATTATATTTGAGTTGAAAGGCCGATGATATGTTTAATGGCTCATTATACAGAAAATCGGTCTATTAGTCTTTTGATTATATAAGTCTATCAAAGGTAATGTAAATATTTAGAAAGGAGTGGTTTTTTTACAATTATTACGAATAATTCAATCGGTTACTTTAATCGGCATGAAACACAAAAAACAATTCTCATCAGAAATTCCACATCAAATATTCCTATATCCTTCAGAATGAAACATTACTTTTCGCTCTTGACTGCCATTATCTTATTTTCAAATTTGCTCCTTGATCCAGCTATCCATAGCTGCCGCTGCTCTTCGTCCATCCCCCATTGCTAAAATTACGGTGGCGCCGCCACGCACAATATCGCCTCCCGCAAAAATAATCGGCATTGATGAAGATTGCATGGTTTCTTTGTTTACAACGAGTGTCCCCCATTTTGTGGTTTCTAATTCGGGAGTGGACTGAGAAATCAGAGGATTGGGTGAAACTCCAACACTTACTATCACTTCATCTACTTCCACGGTTCTGGTTTTCCCCTCCACAGGTATAGGTGATCTTCGCCCGGATTCATCCGGCTCTCCAAGTGTCATAATTTGTAAAACCATATGCGTGACACGCCCAAACTCATCGCCAATATATTCAATCGGATTATGTAACGTCAAAAATTCTATTCCTTCTTCTTTGGCGTGTTTCACCTCTTCTACACGCGCAGGCATTTCTTGCTCGGTTCTGCGGTAAACAATCATCGCTTTTTCGGCACCTAATCTCAATGCCGTACGAATGGAGTCCATGGCAGTATTTCCTCCGCCGATTACAGCTACTTTTTTTCCCTTATATACAGGAGTATCCGATTCGGGGTTTGCCGCATCCATCAAGTTTACACGAGTCAAGTATTCGTTTGATGACATTATACCAACTAAATTTTCGCCTTTTATATTCATGAATCTTGGCAATCCAGCACCGCTTGCTACGAATATTCCTTTGAATCCGTCTTCTTCCAATTCCCGGATTGTTATGGTTTTACCGATAATAACATTATTGAAAAACTTCACACCCATAGCTCGAAGATTGTCTATTTCTACATCTACCACTGCATTCGGCAAGCGAAACTCAGGTATTCCGTATTTCAACACACCGCCTATTTCATGCAGCGCTTCAAAAACATGAACTTCGTAGCCCATCTTCACCATATCTCCGGCAAAAGACAATCCTGCCGGACCTGAACCTACAACCGCTACTTTCAATCCATTCGGCGCGTTCGTTTCGGGAACGGAAATTTGTCCGCTTTCACGTTCATAATCTGCAGCAAATCGCTCCAAATGTCCGATTGCTACCGAATCTTTTTTCATTTTCGTGTGAATACAAACTGCCTCACACTGTCTTTCCTGCGGACAAACTCGTCCGCAAACTGCCGGTAAAGCTGAAGTCATTTTAAGAACACGGGCAGCTTCCAAGAAGTTTCCTACTTCTATGTTTTTGATAAAATCAGGAATCCGAATACTCACGGGGCATCCTTCCATGCAGGTCGGATTAACACAGTCAAGACATCGCTGTGCTTCACGCATTGCTAATTCAGGTGTCAAACCCAAATTCACTTCTTCATCTCGCACACTCGAACGATAAACTGCATCGAGTTCGGGCATGTGAACACGCTCCATATTTGATCGCTCTTTCGCTTTTATTTGCGAGCGTAATTCGACTCGCCAAGGTTCGTTTCGTTGTGTCATATATTTATATCCAAATCCTCAGGAAGGGATTTTTAATTGCTGTTTTTTTACTATTAATTGTTTAATAAAAATTCACTATAAAAATTGCGGATTACAAGTTTTCTGTTCAGATTTTAAAACTCTAAACTCCCGTCTTATCAATACTCCTCTCCATAGCTTCTCTTTCCATTTCCCGGTATCCGCCCAGACGCATCAGCATCTCATCAAAGTCAACCTGATGCGCATCAAACTCCGGTCCGTCAACACATACAAATTTAGTTTTTCCTCCCACCGTCACTCTACATGCGCCACACATCCCGGTTCCATCTACCATAATTGTATTGAGTGAAGCAACTGTAGGAACATCGTATTTTTTAGTAAGCTGACTTACAAATTTCATCATTATCGCGGGACCAATCGTAATGCAGAGATCTACTTTTTCTCGATTTATTACCATCTCTACTCCATTGGTTACCAATCCTTTCGAACCATACGAACCATCATCGGTCATCACGATTACCTCATCAGAATTTTCTCGCATTTGTTCTTCAAGAATAACCAAATCCTTATTCCGGGCGGCCAAAACCGTGATCACTCTGTTACCGGCTTTTTTCAATGCAGTTACTATCGGCATCATTGGAGCAGTTCCCACTCCGCCACACGCACATACTACAGTCCCAAAATTCTCAATATGAGTAGCTTGTCCTAATGGTCCGACTAAATCTGTGATAGAATCTCCTACTTCGAGGGCGCAAAGCTTGGAAGAAGAGACACCCATACGCTGTACAACCAAGGTGATTGTTCCTCTTTCCACATCTGCAGCAGCTATAGTCAGAGGAAATCTTTCGCCTTTTTTACCTACACGTACCATGACGAAATGTCCGGCTTTGCGAGATTTTGCGATGAGCGGAGCTTCTACGACAAACTTAATTACTCGCTCAGAGAAATATTCTTTACTGATGATTTTATTCATTGTGTTGGTATTGTTATTTTTTATTGGTTCAGAGAGTTCAAAAGGGTTGATGAATCTAATGAGTTACAATGTAATAACCATGAAATTGTCTTTCACCCTCTTTATTCGTGTAGTTATTCATCTCCTGTTATCTCAGGTTCGTTGTTTGTCCCGACACGGATATCGGGAACCGGCATTGCTTCTATCCGAACTCGTTCAAATACGGTATCTGGTTCATTGAAGTTTTCAGGTGCGTAATACGATTCGCATTTGTAATCTCTTGAAATAGGCTGTTTGGGTTCGGAAGGAAATTTACCACGGTAACCTAAGTCTTTATCCGCCAATACTTTTTCCATAAAGTAGGCATAAACGGGGAGAGCAGTCCGGCTACCTTGCCCCATGCTGCCGGTTCTGAAGTGGATACTCCTGTGCTCAGCGCCTACCCAGGAGCCGGCAACTAACTTCGGTGTCACTCCGATATACCAAGCATCGGAATAGTTGGAAGATGTTCCGGTTTTTCCTCCAAAATCGGTATCCCAACGCATTAAATCATAATTCCACAATGCTCGTGAAGTTCCGCCGGGTTCGGTGATTCCACCTTTCAGAAGCTCTGTCATCAGGAAAGCATTCTCATACGAAATCACACGTTTTGGCTTTGCTTTGTTTTCATAAATCGTATAACCATCTCGATCTACAATTTTTGTAACTATCACCGGATCCATCATCATCCCTTCACCGACTATCGTGCTGTACGAGTTGACCATTTCAAGTAGATTTACATCTGCTGCGCCCAGACTTAAGGTCGGCACTTCATCCAGTTTGGATTTTATTCCCAATAATCTTGCTGTTTCGGCAACATTACGGATGCTCACTTCTTTTGCCAATTGCACGGCTATGGAGTTCACGGATCTGGCAAATGCACTTTTTAATGTCATACTTGAATAGCTGAAAGTTCCGTTTGCATTTTTTGGTGACCAGGCATATCTCCCTTTTCCCCAGGTAAAAGGCATATCTTGTATGTGATCACATGGTGATTTTCCGGCTAACATCCCGGCTGTAAAAACAAATAGTTTGAATGTAGAGCCGGGTTGACGACGGCTTTGAGCTACTTTATCATAATGCCAAAAATCGTAGTTAATATCTCCAACCCACGCTTTCACTTCTTTGGTATCAGGCTCCATAGCTACAAAACCACAATGTAAAAAGTGGTTTAAATAACGAATCGAATCCATGGAGCTCATCATAAATTCTTTCGAACCTCCATTGTAATCAAATACTCGTATTTTCTTTGGTAAATTCAGGTATTTTTGAATAGAGTCCTGATCGCCATCAAACTGCCGTGAGAGATTTCGATATACTTCAGTTCGTTTCGTAATTTCAGGTATAAAGTTTTTTAATTCTCTTCCTTTATCGTCACGCCACGGATTTTGTCCTGACCAGTGTGCAAAGAAGCTTTTTTGCAAACGGCTCATCTGTTTTTGTACAGCCTCCTCCGCATATTGCTGCATTTTAGAGTCAATGGTTACATGGATTTTCAGCCCATCGGCATATATGTCATATCCATTGGCATCTCCCCACCTTTCAAGGAAATTTGTCAGGTAATTTCTAAAATAGGGAGCAATACCTTCATTTGGTTTTTCCGCTTTATAGCTAATTGTCAGCGGCAAAGATTTGAGCGAATCTGCATGGCTTCTCGTAATGTAATTGTTGGTAGCAAGTTGTCCGAGCACAACGTTTCTCCTGCCCTTTGATCTCTCCGGATTTAAGTATGGATTATAGGCGGTAATTGCCTTCAAAAGCCCGACTAATACGGCAGATTGCTCATAGTTTAATTGATCCGGCGTTGTGTTAAAATAGGTCTGCGAAGCGGTGTGAATTCCAAAAGCATTACTTCCAAAACTCACAGTATTCAGATACATTTCCAGAATTTCTTTTTTGGTGTAAAACATCTCTAACTTTATCGCGGCAGACCATTCTTTTGTTTTATAAACAAACATTCTTAATCCCGGCAAAGAGCCTAACAGCCCCGTTGAATAATGGCTTCGGGTCTTGAACATATTTTTAACGAGTTGTTGCGTAATGGTACTCGCACCTCGGGGATTTCCTTGCAACACATCCCTGAAAGCAGAAAATATTCCTCTGAAATCAACACCAAAATGCCTGTAATACCTTCTGTCTTCGGTACTTATTAGGGTATTTATCATTTCAGAAGATATTTCTTCGAAAGTCACTAATTTTCTATTCTCAGTATAGTATTTTCCGATAAGTTTGTTGTCGGCACTTATTATCTCGGAAGAAATTGAGTGTGGAGGGTTTGACAAGGCTTTGAGCGTGGGTGATTTTCCGAAAAGTCCTAAGAAATTCACATCAACTAAAATCAGGTAAAGTACAAACATCCAAATAGCTGTAATTGTGGCGTTTAAGACTTGTCGCCACATAGGAAGGTTGCGGAATCGTACAACTCGTCGTTCACGCCATTCGATGAAATTAAAAAACCGTTTTTTAAGAATATCGAAAACTACTAAAAAAAAAGCGCTTACCTTTTCCAAATTCATCTACATAAAGATATTTAATGCAAAAATAGTGGAAAACTTTTACATATCCGAACAGGGATTAAAATAAATTGGATTATCAGAGACCGTACTTTTTTAATCCATTTGATGATTAATACTGAATAGACATAAAATAGACTCTGCTAACACATTAATGTATCAGCAGAGTGATTGTCCTAATGAAGTTATCTTGACTTTTG
This sequence comes from Porphyromonadaceae bacterium, assembly GCA_012523295.1. Taxonomy (GTDB): domain Bacteria; phylum Bacteroidota; class Bacteroidia; order Bacteroidales; family Paludibacteraceae; genus UPXZ01. Next base: position 17,427 of record JAAYIT010000090.1, read on the forward strand.
ATTTTTAAGGAAAAATCCGGCGGAGTTTAATACTTGCGGCTAATTTCAGCATCAAATATTCGTCCTCAATCGGAGTCTTACCTAAAAAACATTCATTTTGCTACAAATATTAGGCTTCTCTGATGCCTAAAACAACCAAATAGAACAGATTATTAATAAGTCAAGACGACTTCTATACTAAAGTTTTACTTTCGAGCTTTTATGAAATTCCGAATTCTTTTTTGATTTCATTTACTTTGTCGGTTTTTTCCCAAGTAAAAAGTTCTACAGACTTCTCAAATTCTTTTCCGGATGAATCGATAAATGTCTTTTTGGTCACTTTATTTGTACGTCCCACGTGCCCGTATCTTGCCGTTTCTTCATAGATCGGATTGCGAAGTTTCAATCTGTCCTCAATTGCTTTGGGTCGCATATCGAAAAGTTTTTCTACCTTTTTCGCTATCTCCAGGTCAGATAAGTTTACTTTAGCTTTACCGTAGGTATTCACAAAGATATTCATTGGCTCGGCTATCCCGATAGCATACGCGACTTGGACTAACACTTCGTCTGATACTCCGGCCACAACAAGATTTTTTGCAATGTGTCGGGCAGCATAAGCTGCTGATCTGTCCACTTTTGAAGGGTCTTTTCCTGAAAACGCGCCACCTCCGTGAGCTCCTTTTCCTCCGTATGTATCCACAATAATTTTTCTGCCTGTCAGGCCTGTATCACCGTGCGGGCCTCCGATAACAAACTTTCCTGTGGGGTTAACGTGAAGAACATAGTCATCATTTATCAGCGTTTCAAACTGCTTTACCTGAGATTTTACATTTGGAATCAAAATATTCCTTACATCTTCCTTGATGATAGCAAGCATTTCGTCATCGGCTTGTTTCTGACTTTTCCCATTGCCTGCTTTAATAAATTCATCATGCTGTGTAGAAATTACAATGGTGTGAACTCGTTTTGGGACAAAATTCTCATCATATTCAATCGTTACCTGCGATTTTGAATCGGGACGAAGATAAGTCATCACTTCACCTTTTTTACGAATTTCCGCCAGTTCTTTCACTAAAGCGTGCGATAAGTCCAACGATACAGGTATATAATTATCCGTCTCATTACATGCATAGCCAAACATCATTCCCTGGTCACCTGCTCCTTGTTCCATCGGATTATCGCGTTCTACACCTTGATTGATATCGCTGGATTGCTCATGCAGAGCCGTTAGAATTCCACATGAATTTCCATCAAACATATATTCGCTTTTGGTGTAACCGATCTTATTTATCATTTGACGCGCAATGGTCTGTACATCAACATACACATTGGAACGAACTTCACCGGCAATTACTACTTGCCCGGTTGTCACAAGCGTTTCACAAGCTACTTTGGACTTGGGATCTTGTGCCAGAAAATTATCTAAGATTGCATCGGAGATTTGATCCGATACTTTGTCGGGATGCCCTTCAGACACCGATTCGGAAGAAAATAAATAACCCATAATATTTAACTTACGATTAAATTGACATACAAATTACGATTAACAGATAGATAGTCGTAACTTCGAAATCAAAATGATTAATATAAATATTTAAGGGAAAGAAGGAGGACTGTATAAGGAAAAAAAAGGATAGTTAGTTACAAGTTTAGCATTTTTTTTCGTGGTTGCAAGCAGTCCAAATCTATCCACATTTTTAATTAGGTGCAAAGGTAAAGAGAGAAATTCAGATAGCAAAAAAAATCATGTTAAATGTTTTTTATTTGTGCTTAAACAGCCAACAGACCGACCGACACGCTGAAAGTAATAGACTGTGCTTTCTTTATTTCTTCACCTAAGAATTTTGTTGTACTTCTCTCAAAATATCTTCTTCGATATTTTCAGGTTTTACAGTCGGCCCGTATCTTTTGAGCGGCTTCCCTTCTTTAGAAATTAAGAATTTTGTGAAATTCCATTTAATCTTACGCCCTAATGTTCCTGAAAGTTCTGATTTTAAGTATTTATAAATTGGATGTGCTGTTTTACCATTAACATCAATTTTTGAAAACATCGGGAAAGAGACTCCGTAATTACGTTGGCAAAAATCCAGTATTTCATCTTCATTTCCCGGATCTTGCTTACCAAATTGATTGCACGGAAAACCGAGAATCACAAAATCACGATCTTTGTATTTTTCGTACAATTTTTCCAATCCTTCAAATTGAGGCGTGAAACCACATTTACTTGCCGTGTTTACAACAAGTATCGTTTTCCCTTCAAAAGATTTCATACTTACCTCATCTCCGGAAATGGCTATTGCTTTAAAATCGTAAAAACTCATTTATTCAATCTGCTTTCAGCAACTCTTTTATATCATCTTCAATATCAGCTGGTTTCACTTTGGATTCGTAGCGTTTCAGAGGTTTACCCTCTTTCCCGATAAGAAACTTCGTAAAATTCCATTTAATGTCGGCATACTCGGTTTCGGGTACATTATTTTTCAAATAAGTAAAAAGCGGATGCTCATTTTCGCCATTTACATCGATTTTTGAAAACATTGGAAATTTCACACCATAATTCATTTGGCAAAACTCCAATATCTCCTCATTCGAACCCGGATCCTGGTTTCCAAATTGATTGCTCGGAAAGCCTAAAATCACCAAACCATCATTCTTATACTTCGCGTAAAGCTCTTCCAATCCACCAAATTGAGGCGTGTAACCACATTTGCTGGCTGTATTTACTACCAACACTACTTTACCTTTGTAGTCAGCCATACTTACACTATCGCCTTGTATGTTTTTCGCTGAATAGGAATAGAAGTCGTTTTCAGCAACTTCTGTGGTAGTTTTTTCCTTTGAAGCGCCGCAACACGTGAAAAGAAAAATCAAAACGGATAAAATTGTTACGTTTTTCATTGTTATTCTATTTTTTACAAGGTGCAAAAACCCCTTGTGATTGGTTATTTTCCAATGTTTTTTAGCTTATGTCCCATTCTTTCTTTTTTAGTTTTCATATAAAAAAGATTATACTCGTTTGGTACTATTTCAAGGGGTACATTTTCCACTACTTCCAGTCCGTAAGCTTCCAATCCGATTCGCTTTTTCGGATTATTTGACATCAGGCGAATTTTACTGATTCCCACATCCCTGAGTATCTGCGCACCAATCCCATAATCCCTTTCATCCGGCTTGAAGCCCAAGTGAACATTTGCTTCAACCGTGTCAAAGCCCTCTTCCTGAAGTTTATACGCCTTGATTTTATTCATCAATCCGATGCCTCTACCTTCCTGATTCATGTAAACAAGAACACCTTTCCCTTCTTTCTCTATCATTCTCAATGCTTTGTGAAGTTGTTCCCCACATTCGCAGCGTAATGAACCAAAAATATCTCCCGTGACACAGGAAGAGTGGACACGGACTAAAATCGGCTCATCTTCTTCCCACGTACCTTTGATAATCGCGATGTGATCAAGACCATTGGAAATTTGCTTAAAAGGCACTAACTTAAAATGTCCGTAACGAGTCGGCATATCAACCTCTTCTCCTCGGCTGATCAATGATTCTGATTTTATCCGATATGCAATTAAGTCTTTTATGGAAATAATTTTCATATCAAATTTCTCTTTCAGTTTAATCAAATCGGGCAAACGCGCCATAGAGCCATCCTCATTCATTATTTCTATCAATGCCGCCGCCGGATTCAATCCAGCCATTCTTGCTAAATCTACCGCTGCTTCTGTATGGCCTGCACGGCGGAGCACACCCCGATTTCTTGCTCTTAAGGGGAAAACATGTCCCGGCCGGCCAAATGTCTCAGGCACAGAATTTGGGTCTGCTAAAGCCCGTATAGTTGCCGCTCTATCCTGAATTGACACACCTGTGGTACATCCTTCTAACTTGTCAACGCTGACTGTGAACGGAGTGTAATGAAACGATGTATTTACATTTACCTGCATCTCAAGCTCAAGTTTGTCACAAAGATCTTCCGTAAGAGGCGCACAAAGTACTCCTCGTCCGTTTTTCAGCATGAAATTGACCATTTCAGGAGTAATCTTTTCAGCGGCACAGATGAAATCGCCTTCATTTTCACGATCTTCATCATCTACTACAATTACAAATTGACCGTCCTTTATAGCTTCTACAGCTTCCTCTATGGTATTAAAATGATTCTCCATAATTATATAACATCATTCGATGACGTAAATTTATTATTCACTTTTATTATTTTCGGAAATACTTTATGTCCGATAGTTCTTATAGAATGAATTCCTTTTTCTAATAGCTTTATGTAGGATTCCGAGCGGAACAGGCTCGCGTCTGTCACTGCTTTCCAGGTAAGAAATATGCCCAGAGGGAAAAGGACTGAAGAGCTCAACCACATTCCTTGATAAGCAGGCCAAAAGCCTTCACGCGCCATTTTATATCCGGTCGTGTCAATGATATAATAAATCACAAACAAAACAACCGAAATCACAACCGGGAATCCCAACCCTCCTTTACGAACAATCGCTCCCAGTGGCGCTCCAATGAAGAAAAAAATAAGACAGGCGAATGAAAGTGTAAACTTCCGATGCCACTCGATTTGATGACGACGAACTGTCATGGTGGGATCGGTAAGCATGACCTTGTTATATTCAATCTTATCTTTCATCAACCGAGCATTCTGAACTGAATTAGCAATGGCTTCCTGCATTTCGCTCTGTGTAAGCGTGTAAAACAACGAGTCCACATTCAGATTTGCCGTAATCGAGTCTTTCTCAATTTCATCTTTTGCTAACATTTCATCTAATCCCGGATTTCTGATTTGATAAAACTGAGTAGAAACCATTTCATGAGCTTGCTCATTTTCCCTTGCTACTACAATCTTTTTCACCGAATCAATCGTTTGAGATAGTTGAACTACATTTTTACTGACATTATGGTCTTTCAAAATTGACTCGTCATACCGATTAAACTCGGTATTGAAATCGATAATCATCTCTTTTAATTGAAACTCCTCTCGACGATATGGAATGTTTTCCCGATTGTACCTTCCGCCCTGCTGACGTATATTTTCAAAGCTCTCACCACTGAAAAGAGAAAGTTTCAAGTATTTGTTGTCAGCGGTAAATTCAACTTTCCCGGAATCGGCCAGCATCACAGTGGCATTTTCAAATCCTTGAGAAAAATCGTAAATCATCAGATCTTTTAACAGACGTTTCCTTGGATCTTTGTCTTTCACATAGATATTAAAACCACTTATGCCATTGTAAAATTGTCCTTCGGGAATGTCAAACTCAGGTGATTTTTGTCTGAGAGAGAATATTAATGTCCATAGTTTTTGCATGGCCATGGGCTGGACATTATTTGAAAAGAAGAATGCTGCAACTACAATTGCACTAATGAATAAGATCAATCCCCGCATTATTCTAAACAACGAAATTCCTGCAGACTTCATGGCGGTAAGCTCAAAGTTTTCACCCAAATTTCCAAAACTCATCAGCGCGGCAAGCAGTATAGCGAGCGGCAGTGCCATAGGAACAGTTTGCAACGCCGCATACCAGAAAAACTCGGCAAGCACATTTAACCCGACGCCTTTTCCTATCAAATCAGGCATTTGCTTCCAAGCGAACTGCATAAGTAGGATAAGGACACAGATAAAGAAAGTCATAAAGAAAAAGGTCAGAAATGACTTCAAGAGATAAATATCTAATTTCTTTATCTTAAACATATTAATCAGTCAAGTTATAAAAATACAAAATTACTCATTTTTTGAGACTAAATGTACGAAAATCGCCGAAATTATAGAAAGTTAAGATGGAAGATTGCGTAAAATCATCACATTGCTTTAATTTGTCAGACGTACATTACTTGAACCTCATTACATTTATTTCCTCAGACTTCTACATAATTTTTCTACACGCTCTATTCTGTCTGATAAAAAATCATTTTTTTTCAACTTAATTAATTGAGTAAATTAACCTTGAGATTATTTAATCCCTACTGTTTTTACATGCTGTGTTTTACACTGCATCTCCATTTAAAGAGGGAAAGTCGCTTGATTTTTTTTCTGAAAGCGTTTTATAAAAATAATCAACGTTGATGTTGTGACAATAACTGACAGTGAATCTGATACCGGCATTGCCGCCCATACTCCGTCCAAATCAAAAAAAGGAGGGAGAATTAGCAGACATGGGATTAAAAACAGCACTTGTCTTGTCAGACTCAAAAACATCGAAATTTTGGCTTTCCCGATGGATTGGAAGAAATTGGTAAAAACAATTTGCGAACCTATCAACGGATACACCAGCATCGAAATTGTCAAAGCTCTGGCAGCTAAAGCCCTCAACTCTACATCATTGGTAAACATCCCTGTGAGCATATAGGGGAAAAACATTCCCATAACGAAACCAAGTGAAGAAACAACAGTCGCTCCGATTGCCGTTTTCTTCAAAGCGGAAAACATACGAGTATAATTTGCAGCTCCGTAATTAAAGCCAAGAATAGGTTGCGCGCCTTGATTAAGGCCAATAATGAACATGATAAACAAGTACGCAATGCCATTTTGAATCCCAAGCGCTCCGACAGCCAAATCTCCACCGTATTGGATCAATGCCCTGTTCATTATCACAACAGTAATACTCGCCGCGATCATCATACTGAAAGGTGAAATTCCGATATTTAAAATCGACTTTACAATCTGTTTCTCCGGTTTGAAATTTTTTCGATGGAGCTGAATGTTTGAAGATTTATTGAAAAAATGGGACATCACCCAAATCATCCCTACAAAAAACGCGATATTTGTAGCGTGGGCAGCTCCTGCAATCCCCATGTCCAAGCCAAAAATAAATATCGGAGCTAAAGAGATATTAACCAATGCGCTGATAATCATGGTTATCATTGCTTTTTTCGGATAACCGGAAGCACGCATAATGCTGTTAAACCCGAATAACAACGACGATAAGATAGTACCGGGAATGATAATAACCATAAATTCTTTGGCATACTGCAATGTGTTTTCACTACCACCGAATTTGATTAGAATTTCATCCAAAAAAACAAGAGAAAAGGTAATAATTATGGCAGATACCAGAAGAGTCAGCGTAAAAGCATTTCCCAGTACTTTCTCAGCTTTCTCCCGCTCGCCTTCACCGAGTCGGATAGAAATTCTGGCAGAAGCTCCCGCCCCAATCAGCATACTGAATGCCGCTAAGAAATTCATAAAAGGAAATGTAAGCGCCAGACCGGAAATAGCTAAAGGTCCTACGCCAAGCCCAATATAAATCCTATCCACAATGTTGTACAACGAAGATAACATCGTACCGACAATAGCAGGCACGGAATACTTCCAAAGCAGTTTGCCAATACGCTCATTGCCTAATTCGTCATCTATTTGGGTTTTATTTTTCATTCTTTATGTCCGAAAACCGGTACGTACAAGAGATATTATTATTTTTTCGTACGTAAAACTAACAAATTTTAGTTTTATTTTTTACATTACCATTTTTAAGTCCACTGCAATGCTTTTAGGTAGTTTTATTTAAATCCTTGCACTTATTCTGAAATGTTCACGTCTATCTGACTTGTTTGTCAATACGATGAGAATTTTTCAGAAGACTCTGGTTAAAACCATATTACTTTAACAAAAAACGGTTTTACAAATGTAAAACCGCCATTTCATCTGTTTTAAAAATTTACTTTTTTAGCATCAAAGACAGCTGAAACACGCATCCCGATAGCTCGGGACATTACTTTGTCTTTTTCCATCGGCTGACGGATTACGTGTCGGGGTTTCATTTAATAGCTTAAAATTCATATTCAAAGGCGACATGCCAGCCTCTTATTCTTTCCGGCCTGTTTTTATCTTTTCCAACATTATTTACTCCCCAGTCGTAGCCGCTTCGTAACCGGTAGTTTTTCCATTGCACGCCACCACCTGCTCCAAGTTGGATTGCAAAGCGGTTTAGCTCTGTCTGATATAAATCATAAGTGCCTGGAATTGGGTAAGACAACGGGTTTGGTTGGTCTGTTTTTTTGGGAGTAAATGCAACTTCTGATTTTTGAGAAAGACCAACATTGAAATTTGGACCTGCATATCCGAAAATTTTTAACCCCCAAAAAATAGGCAATGTGTATGTTAATCGTACCGGAACATCAATCAAATGTCCTGAATAGTTGAAAAAAGCAGTATCCGCGTGTGCATAAATCTGCTCTCTTTTTCCTAAGACATAAGAATATTTCAGTCCGGTTTCAATTCCAAATCCGCTTTTAATCGGGAATTCTACCTTAAACCCGGCTTGAATGGCATGATATGGTGACTTCACAATATAATCTCCATACCGATACAACTGGCCATAACCGATTTCAGCACGATATTTTGTAGAAGAAGATTGTTGAACTGAATCTATTTTGCTTTCCTGAGCATTCATTCCCAAAGAAAAAATTGCCAGAAACGCGATTAATGTTATTTTAAATTTCATACGTTTAAATATTATTCTTTACATTAAGGTCGTATGGAACACGCCATTAATCATTTCCTTAGGTTTAAGACTTATCTTAAATGGCTGTTTCATCTGAATGTATTTTATTTTTTAATATCAAGGACAAATGGAACACGCCACTCGATAGCTTTCGGAACTGTGCTGCGTGTGTTTCCGCCGGTTGACGGATTACGTGTCGATTCATCTCTCTTTTGTTCGAAAGTTTGGTTATTTCCTCCGGATTAACTTATTATTATACTGACACTTACCGTTTACAGCTTACTGCTCAAAATGTGTATCCAATTGTAACTTTTATATCGTTTGAACGGAGTGAGATATTTTCATACGTGGTCCGATTCAAAATTCCCCAGTCATAACCGGCTCTGATAGAAACCTTATAATATTGAATCCCCATACCTGCACCCATTTGTAAATCGAATGCAGAATAATGGCTTGGAGTACCGGCATAGATATTTTCACCTTTCGAGCTTTGAGATTCTCGCAATTTATTATCAACAAAAACTTGTTCATCGGTCGTTTTTTGCAAAGCATAATTAATATTCGGCCCCGCATAGAGCATCACATAAAACTCATCGGCCAATGCAAGGGAATAAAGCGCGCGAAGAGGCAAATCTATGGCGCTCAATGTAGTTTTTGATTGCTCATAAGTTCCTAACTTTTTCATTGCCTGCGAGCTTTTAAGACGTGTCCCGCTAAACCGATTATACAACAATCCGGTTTGGAAACTTACCAACTCGCTGAAATTAAATTTTAAAATCGGTCCGACATGAAATCCACTTAAATTATCACTGTTTATATTAAAACTTGCTAATGGTACTGTTGTTTTTTCAATATTATTTCTAGCGTCTTTTATCTTCGGCATGGTGTAACCGTATCCGCCTACAATGCCGACTTCTACTTTTTTGTCCTGAGCATTGAGGTAAAATGTGAAAACAATCACAAAGAAAACAGTAAGAAAACTCTTAATAGCGTTCATATTTTTATTATTTGTATGTGTGTTAGCAATTTATGAAAGAAAACAATAGTTTTACACTTTTAACCTACGATGTAAAATCAAGCGGTATTCCATTATTTTAAAACACGTGCAAAGATAATCATTTCATAGCGTTAGATAAAATCAAAAAACATTTATTTAAAAATAAAAAACAGTCGAAGAAACCGACTGTTTTTGAAATATTTTATTTTCTGAATAATTAGAATGTATAAGCTATACCAATTTTCATATCGTTGTTTTTCCAAATACCATTTTCGCTGTTGTCTTTGTCAAGCATACCAAAATCATAGCTAAAACGAACAGATAGCCCTTGGAATTGAAGTCCGGCACCTGCACCTAATTGAAGGTCAAATGGAGAATAATATTTTTTGTCATCTCCGTCTTTCCAAGTATAAACACTCTCATTTTGTTGACCGGGCATTGTGAAACGTTCACCATCTATATCAATTAATTCAGCCGCAACATAGTTGAAGTTTGGACCTGCAAAAACAAATGCTCCTAATCCGTTTCCAAACGGGAAATGTGCTTTAACTCGTACAGGAAGGTCTATAGCGTGAGAAGTTATCTTCACGTCAGCTCCTAAAACATTTTTATTCGCAGTCAAGTAATTATAGAAAAGACCATACTGCAAACTGATCGGTCCTTGAATAGCTAAATCTGCAACCGGACCTACATGGAATCCGCTTAAAGTAAATTTATCGCCAAGAATTGAACCCATTGAAATTAATTCAGGATTCTCAAAATTACGAGTTTGTGTACCGTAACCGGCTTGAATTCCTACTTGCGCGGCAGTAAAACTAATAGAAAGAATAGCAGCTAAAGCTACTAATGAGATTTTTTTAATTGATTTCATAATTTTCAAATTTTAATGTAAACAATTTAATAATGTTCTGAAGATATAAATGACAAACGCCGTGCCAAATGTATATACAATTTCTATTCTTAACATTTGACACTGCGCTTGGTTTTCATCTTCATAAGCTAATCTAACGCATGGCTGGCAAGTAGTTCGTTAACGCCCATGGGGTGTCACAGTGTTGCTTTACCGCTGAATAGAGCTAAAATTGAAGCTGAAGTTCATAAATCAACTGATTGAACTTTTTGGTGTTGTAAAAAAATTAAGATTTTTTGTTAGTTTTAATACAAAAAAACTAATGACCGACTAAAAATTGTCCATAAGACAATTCCTTATATAATCCGCCAAAGTAAACTTATACGAAGTTGAAAAATCGCCCCCGAAAGTCGACCACAAATCGTAAATAAATGTATTTCAACAATTTATATCGCATATCAATATTTTATCGGTCAGTAATAAAAAAAAACAGTCTAACGTTAGACTGTTTTTTGATTCTATGTTCTATTCTTAAAAAATCAGAATGAGTATGCGATACCAATTTTCATATCGTTATTTTTCCAAACTCTATTGTCTGAATTATCTCTGTCAAGCATTCCCCAGTCATAGCTAAAACGCAATGAAAGTTGATTAAATTGAATTCCGGCTCCAGCACCTAACTGTAAATCAAATGGAGAAAATCTTTTTTTACCATCACTCATTTCTAACTTATATATATTTTCACCTTCGGTGTAAACTGTTCCTAATCCCCAAAAATCGGTAGTTCCGGAGGTAACTTGAGAAAGACCGAAGTTAAAATTTGGACCACCAAACACAAATGCGCTCAATCCATTACCAAAAGGGAACGATGCAGCGACACGTACAGGTATATCTAATTTGTGCGCTGTAGTTTTAGATGATCCGGTAACACCTAAAATAGTACCTGTAGTCTCCTTGAACATGTAATTATAAAGCAATCCGTATTGCAAACTAATTGGACCTTGAATTGACAAATTATAAACAGGCCCAACATGGAATCCACTCAAAGCTATTTCATTGTCAGTATTAATTGAAGCGCTATAACCTGCCTGGATTCCTACTTGAGCTGAAGTATAGCTAATTGATAAAATAGCTGTTAAAGCTACTAACATGATTTTTTTAATTGATTTCATTTTTCTAAAATTTTCAGTGTAAATAATTAATATTTTCCGAAAATATATGACAAACACTATACCAAATCTATTTTGAAAGTGTATTTTCATCAGTTGAATTTAATCTTTTAGGGCAGAAAATCACAAAAAAACAGTCGAATAGAAACTACCCGACTGCTTTGTTTATTTATTTAGTCTAAATTTTAGAAGTTGTAGAACAAACCAACTTTCATACCATTTACTTTGTAATTTATTAGATCTGATTTATGCATATCAAGCATACCAAAGTCATAGCTGAATTTTAATCCCATATTGTTGTACTGAAGACCGGCTCCAAGACCTAACTGAAGATTAAAACGAGATAAGTCGTCATCATCATACATATTAACACTTGTGCTTCCTGACTTAACAGTACTGGGACCTCCTAATGAACAGTTCGGACCACCGAAAGCAAAAGCACTAATTCCGCTTTCCAACGGGAAGGAAGCAGCAACACGCACAGGAATATCAACAATATGCTGTGACGAAGTTCCTGTAACACCAAAAATTGTGGTTGAACGAGTTAAATAATTGTAAAGCAACCCGTATTGCAAGCTAATTGGACCTTGAATAGACATGTTGTAGATAGGTCCCACATGGAAACCGTTGATTGATTCCGAATTTTTTAAGTTTGACTTGTTGGAACTAAATCCTGCCTGAATGCCTACTTGAGCTGTTGTAAAACTAATTGATAGAATAGCAGCTAATGCTACTAACATAATTTTTTTAATTGATTTCATTTTTTTCAAGTTAAGTTAATAAATAGAAAATTTTAAATTTATTTTAGTTAATATGAACAAACTTTGTGCCAAAAGGCTGCCTTGTTTTTCAAAAAAATTAGGATTCATTTCACTTAGGAATGTAAGTTGCAGACTGTTAAATCATTATTCTAATATTATTTTCTGAGAATCCGGTTCGGTTTTGAAAAGCAAGACTCATTCTCCAATTTGATTCAAGGTTTTAAACAAAATCACATTAATTTAGGCTTATCAATTGCATTCTCTCAAGATTAATGAATATCTATCTAACTTAATATCAACACGATGAGAGTACCCCGGCAGCCTCGGCCTGAAATCTGCGACTACCTGTATGTAACCGATCGGATGATTTCACTGATAATATAACTGCGTGAGTCTCTTGAATTTCAGCACTTATATGCGTAGGGTTAGACATTTCATGACTCACAAAAAACAATCGCCTGCAAACAACTAATTTACAGGCGATTATATTTTTTCAGTGGAGCTGGAGGGAGTCGAACCCTCGTCCAAACAAGGAAACAATATGCTTTCTACATGCTTATCTTCGATTAAATTTTCGAGTAAAAGCAAGACCGAAGCTACCAACTTTTACCTTATCTTCTGGATTTTCATTCCGACTTGCGAAGCCAAACGGAACTATCTTCGATTTAGCTGCACCTCTTTGTCCTTTGCCTCGAAGCCACGGCTCGGGAGAGATGTCTCGTCCTAGCACCTTGTGCCGGGATTAAGCTTGATCTACTATGATTCGATTAAGCAGCAAGAGCATAATTGTTATTGCCAGTTATTGTGTTTGAAATCCGGGATTTACGAGCCGGCATTCCTACGCTCGACATGCTTACATACCTTTTCTACTCGCTGTCAAAACCAAGAACAGCCCCTTTTTTTTAGTTCGCAGTAAAACAGTTTACAGTTTATTGTACTGCAAATCTTATTCCAAGATTTGCTAAATAATTTACAAAGTCAACTTTTTTACTTTGCAAACTATACTACAAACATTATAGCTATAAACTATTTTACTATAAACTACTAATTATAAATTACTTCGCGTAGCTTACTGCCCTTGTTTCTCTGATTACGGTGATTTTGACCTGCCCCGGATAGGTCATTTCGTCCTGAATTTTTTTGGCAATATCGAATGACAAAAGTTCCGTTTCTTTATCGTCCAATTTGTCAGCGCCAACAATTACGCGTAATTCACGTCCGGCTTGAATAGCATAGGTTTTGATAACACCGGGGTACGAAAGCGCCAAATTTTCAAGGTCATTGAGTCGCTTGATATAAGCTTCTACAATCTCTCGTCGAGCACCGGGACGCGCACCGGAAATGGCATCACACACCTGCACAATTGGAGCAAGCATACTTTCCATTTCCACTTCATCGTGGTGAGCACCGATCGCATTGCAGATATCGGGTTTTTCTTTATATTTTTCAGCAAGACGCATACCTAGCAGCGCGTGTGGCAATTCAGGCTCATCATCGGGCACTTTTCCAATGTCATGCAGCAATCCGGCACGTTTTGCTTTTTTCGGATTTAGTCCAAGTTCCGACGCCATTGTAGCACATAGATTTGCTACTTCACGTGAGTGTTGCAGTAGATTCTGACCGTAAGAAGAGCGGTATTTCATTTTTCCAACTAATCGAATCAGTTCCGGATGCAAACCGTGAATTCCAAGGTCTATTGTTGTCCGTTTTCCTGTTTCAACAATCTCATCTTCCAGTTGTTTGCGTACTTTATTCACCACCTCCTCAATACGTGCAGGATGGATACGACCATCAGTAACTAACTGATGCAAAGACAACCGTGCTACTTCTCGCCTTACCGGATCAAATCCGGAGAGTACAATCGCTTCGGGCGTATCGTCCACTATGATTTCAACGCCTGTAGCTGCTTCGAGAGCACGTATATTCCGTCCTTCACGACCTATAATCCTACCTTTCACTTCATCGGAGTCTATATGGAAAATTGTAACAGAGTTTTCTATGGCTGTTTCAGTTGCAACCCGCTGTATTGTATTGATTACAATCCGTTTAGCTTCTTTATTTGCTGCCATTTTAGCTTCGGCCATTATCTCATTTATGTATGACAGCGCATTGGTTTTTGCCTCTTCTTTCAGGTTTTCGACCAAACGTTCTTTTGCCTGCTCGGCAGAAAGTCCGGATATAGTTTCTAATTGCTCTACTGCCTGGCGAGTAAGGTTATCAATCTCTCTTCTTCTGTTTTCGACAGCCGAAATTTGTTGCTCCAAACTCTCTTTTGTAGCATCAACCTCATTCATTTTGCGTTGCAAATCGCCTTGACGTTGATTCAGTTGAAGTTCACGCTGCTGTAATCTAACTTCATCAGCCTGTACTTTTGCATTTCGTTGCTGCACACGCTGTTCATGTTCGGCTTTCAGAGCAATAAAACGCTCTTTCGCTTCTATTTCTTTATTTTTTTTGAGTAATTCAGCTTCCGCCTCCATCTCACGTTTAGCTTTTTTATTGAAGACACCCAAAATCAGGTAGCCGACAACAAAACCCACAGCAAGACAAAGAATTGCTATTATTAAAGTGGTTATCATATTATTAATTTATTTGGATTAATGTATTAAAAAATTTAAAATAAAAAATCGCATTCATTCGTGCCAGCAGATTCCTACCCCTAATTTAGGAAATATTGGTACAAATAAATGCGAAATATTCAATAAATGCTATACGAAAAAAATCTCTTAAATCCCTCTAAATCAACTCCTTCAACTCTTCATTAAGTTCTTTTATAGTCTCAACCAGCGGTTGTTCATTATTAAACAAACTTTGTTTTGCCGCAATTGCGGCAATTTGAAACGCGACCATAGTAAGGATTTCCTCCATACTTCGCTGGCTGTAATGCTTTCTGTATTTTTCTAATTGTTTATTAACAAGTTTTTCGGCGTTTCTGTATATCACCTCATCCTCGCGCGGTATTATCAAAGGCATTCTTACTCCGTTGAGTAAAATGTTGATAGTAAATTTATCTTTATCCTTTTTCATACTCCTATTCATTCAGCAACACCAAACATTTATCTATTTCTTGCACAATTTTTACCAAATGCTTACGGGATTTCTCACGGCTTTCTGCAGAGCCGCTGAGTCCGTCTGCTGTTTGCAACAGAGCATAATCATTTCTCAAATCCAGAATTTCTTTGTGAGCTTTCATCAATTCTTCACGCTTATTCCCTAACTCGGATTTTAATGTATCATTTTCTTTTTTCAAATTCTGATAATCCGAGATTAGTTTTTTGATGTTCCCCTCAAATTCTTTTATTAAATTCTCATAACGATTTTGCATCTTTTTTCCTAAAAATCACTACAAAAATAAGATTTTGATTTGGATAAAAAAACTATTTATTCGTTTTTTGTTAAAAATTTATTACAATTTACTAAAAATCAGGCAATAAGTTTTCAAAATGAGAAATTGATAATTTCGTGTTTTTTAACTATTTGAATACCTGAAAAGGCCTAATCCGTATTGACGATTTCACGTGCTTTTATTAAAGCATCGTTCAGATTCGAACAGATATTCTCTTTTCCCACAAAAGTCGAGACCCCGGAATTATCCAATAAATTTCGGACAGAATCATTCACATCCGACAGTAAGATCTTTGTTTTATCTTTAATAGACATTCTGATCAGGTTTTCCAAGTTGTTTACACCTGTGGCATCCATAAACGGAACTCTTCGCATTCTGATAATTCGAACCTGAGGAGAGCCGCCTACCTGCCTGATAGTCTCTTCAAATTTATTGGCTACACCAAAGAAAAACGGTCCTTCTATTTCATAGAGTGACACGCCTTCGGGGATGTTAATCTGATCCGGATTCAATCCTAACTCCAAATACTCGGACTGATCAATTTTTTCATCGAAAACAGACACGGTAGATACTGCTGAAATACGCCTTAAGAACAACAACACAGCAAGCAATAGTCCGATCTGAATAGCAATGGTGAGGTCAAAAATTACCGTCAGTAAAAACGTTGTGATTAGCACCAAAACATCGGATTTTGTATTTCTCAAAAGAGAACGGAAAGTACGCCATTCACTCATATTGTACGCCACAACAATTAGTACTCCCGCCAGACATGCCATTGGGATATGCTTGGTCAAATCTCCCAAAAACAGCAAAATCAACAGCAGCACTACAGCGTGAATGATGCCTGCGACGGGCGTTTTTCCTCCGTTGTTAATATTTGTCATTGTGCGTGCTATGGCGCCGGTAGCAGGTATACCTCCAAAAATCGGAGTTACTATATTGGCTACACCCTGCGCGATTAATTCTGTATTGGAATTATGCTTGCTCCCGATTACACCATCAGCAACGGTAGCAGATAGCAATGACTCAATCGCTCCAAGCATAGCAATAGAAAACGCGACCGGAATTAACGTTTGAACAGTTTCAAAGTCAATCTTATACTTTGTCACTTGAGGTAATGTTGGATCAATCGTGAATCTGTCGCCGATGGTTTCAATCCCTTGGATACCAAACGAGTTTCTCAACACCAAAACCACAACAGACATTATGATAATCGCGAACAAAGAGCCCGGAATCTTCTTTGTAAATTTTGGAGTAACCGCGATAACTAAAACAGAAGCGATACCAACACCCAAAGCCCACCAGTTTATTGAATCGATATGCTGCCAATAAGCCGACCATTTATGTAAAAAGTCCGCGGGCACCTTTTCTATTTCCAGCCCGAGAAAATCTTTGATTTGCGTGGCAAAAATAGTTACCGCAATACCGCTCGTAAACCCTACAATGACCGGGAAAGGGAAAAACTTAATTACAACACCTAACTTTAATAATCCCATGGCCAACAGCATTACTCCCGCAATCATGGTGGCAATAGCAAGACCGGTCACACCGTATTGCTGCACTACACCATAAACGATAACAATAAAAGCGCCCGTAGGTCCACCAATCTGAACCCGACTCCCGCCTAAAAACGAGATGATAAATCCGGCAATAATGGCTGTAAAAATACCTTTCTCAGGAGTAACACCCGAAGCAATACCAAACGCGATAGCCAGTGGCAATGCAACGATTCCAACGATAACACCCGCCATCAAATCGGAAAGAAATTTTTCTTTCGAATAATGTTTCAGCGTATAAATAATTTTTGGATCAAAAACTTTCATCTATTTTTGTGAAATTATTAAGAAATACGACTAAATTTGACTAAACAATAAAACCTTTTTTCTATTAATTGGTTTTACTATAATAGATCCTTAAAAATCAGTTGCAAAGGTAGTCAATTTTAGAAAACTTTGTACTCTAAGCGATATAAAGAATGCTCCGGTACAAGCAAATAATATTATGATTATCCGCAATCATTCCTATTTGTTGCAATTTTGAATTGTTGCATATTTACGTCTTTAGACAACGGGACAAACCGACTTGAAGCGGTTAGTCCCAATCTAAAAAAACATTATCTAAGATTAGGAACAAAAACAGATAATCATACAATATAAATATACATTATAATTTTCAAAAGACCAAACTAAGATTTAAATTATTATACATCAACATATTATGTGGAAAACAGATCCTTATAATTACTCACGTCGCCCTTCAGACGAGATACAAATAGGCAAACTAAAAATGGGTGGAAACAACCCGATTCGCGTTCAATCTATGGCGAATACTAACACCAATGACATAGAAAATTCTATAGATCAAGTTATCCGAATCGTAAAAGAAGGAGCTGACTTGGTACGCCTTACCACACAGGGTTTGAAAGAGGTGGACAGCATTAAAATTATCCATGACAAAATCCGTGAAAAAGGCTATGAAACGCCAATCGTGGCAGATATTCACTTCAACGCCAATGTGGCTGATTATGCGGCTCAGTTTATTGAAAAAGTACGTGTAAACCCCGGAAATTATGTAAGCGGAATCCGGACAGCAGTCCGCCATGAATATACCGACGAGGAATATCATGAAGAATTTTTGAAAATAAAAGAGCGTTTTACTAAGCTTATCAATGTCTGCAAGGAGCATAACACCGCGATTCGAATCGGTGTAAATCACGGCTCACTAAGCGGCAGAATGCTCTACAAATGGGGAAATACAGCTGAAGGAATGGTAGCGTCTTGCTTGGAATTCTTACAAATTTGCAAGGAAGAAAACTTCAATCATTTGGTGATTTCGATGAAAGCTTCGAACACGGTTCAAATGATTCAGGCCGTACGATTGCTTGTAGAAAAAATGGAAGAACAAGATTTCCACTTCCCGATTCACCTTGGTGTAACAGAGGCGGGCGATGGTGAAGATGGCAGAATAAAGTCTGCTGTAGGCACAGGAGGATTGATTGCCGAAGGAATCGGAGATACAGTGCGGGTATCGCTCAGTGAAGATCCCGAAAAAGAGGTTCCTGTAGGAAAAATTATGCGTGATTACATCACGGCAAGAAGCCAAAACACAAAAAAAATCAGCATAAAATCCACCAAACCGTTTACAATTGAACCCTTCAAACAACGCAGCACCTATTCGATAAGAAATATTGGTGGAGAAAACCTTCCCATTGTGATTGCTCAAAAATGCGATCACCCTAACTTGAAGCCTGACTATTTGATAGAAAATGACATTATCACCAATTCCAAAGAAGAAAAATTTCCGATTTACAATTTTGGAAACGCGCCCTTGGAAGCAGGTGAAGAATTGATTTTTATAAAAACAAGCTACGATGAGCTTTCGGATAAAATTTTGGATATTTTGAGAAAAAACTCGAACATAGTCATTCTGCTTGAAGTAAATCCGGAAAATCCTGTTGGCGAGTATCGTGCTTTTATCCATACTTTAATTGCAGAAGGTATCAAAACTCCTGTCATTTTAGTCGGAAATTACAGCGAAAATGATTTAGAATCCTTACAAATAAAATCTGCGGCCGATTTAGGTATAATTTTTGTCGATGGATTAGCTAACGGCATTTTGCTTCAAAACTCAGACAGCATAACAGCCGAAAAACTCCTTTCGGTTTCATATGGAATTCTACAGGCCACAAGAGTGCGGATAAGCAAAACAGAGTATATTTCATGTCCGAGCTGCGGTAGAACAAACTTCCATTTGCAAGACGTAATTGCAAAAGTAAAAGCAAAGACCTCCCATTTGACCGGGTTGAAAATCGGAATTATGGGTTGTATTGTGAATGGGCCCGGTGAAATGGCTGATGCAGACTACGGCTATGTAGGCGCGGGAATCGGCACTGTGATGCTATATAAAAAACACGAATGCATTGAGCGCGGAATTCCGGAAGATGATGCTGTAAACCGATTGATTGAGCTGATAAAAAACCACGGCGACTGGAAAGAGCCGATATTTTGAACAAATTAACAGTAAACTTGTTTTAATTAGAAATTAGAGAATATTTAATAAAAAAATCAATTATTTACTAAACAAAAAACATCAAACATGAGAAAATTATTTTTTATCGCAGTTTTTGTGCTAGGACTTGCAACAACTGTAGCAGCTCAAACTAATGACAGAGCAATCGGACTTCGTTTTGGATATGGCGCTGAGCTTTCTTATCAACATCCGCTTTCCGGCAACACACGTTTAGAGGCTGACTTAGGTCTATACGGTTACGGAGATCGAGGTGCATTTGTCTTCTCAGGTATTCATCAATGGGTAATGAATATTGATGGCGGACTTGATTGGTATGCCGGTGTTGGTGCTCAACTGGGAACACGCTGGTACGAAAAAGACAACACTTGGAATTCCGGTTTCGGTTTGGCTGTTGCAGGTCAAATTGGTCTTGAGTACAATTTCCCGGTTCCACTACAGCTTTCACTTGACTATCGTCCGGCATTTTACTTTATTCCGGCAGTGGGTGGCGCTTGGGATTATGTAGCTTTAAGCGTTAGATACAGGTTCTAAAATTTGAAATTTGCAATAAAGCAAAAACGAGAAGCCGGGCGGTTTCTCGTTTTTTAGTATTTACATTTGAGAGTTTATACCTCCTCTGCTGTTTATTCTGCAGATGCAGAATCTTCGGCCGGTTTTTCAGCTATTACATCATCATCATCGCCATCGAATCTGTCTTTTACATTTTTGAAAGTAGTTTTCATTTGGCTCCAAATAATAGCGGCACCTTCTTTCACATCGTCCCAAGCATCATCGGCCGTATCAGCCAGTTCTTTTAATTTAGCTTTTCCTTCCGCGATTTTTGGCTCCAATTCCTTGATTGCTTCATTATATTTCACTTTTGCATCGGCAGTTGCATCTTTTGCTTTTGCCTTCAGACTGTCCAGTTTAGTTTCTAATTCATCTAACTGAGCCTTCAGTTTTTCTTGAAATTCAGATTTTTTTTCTTTCATTAGTTTTAATATTTACGGGTTATACAACTAATCAAACACACATAACGTCGAATAAAAAATCAAGACCACCTCCGTCTCAAGTGTTCTGCAAATTGTTATAAAAACAATTAACGTAGTCTTGTGCTACAAATGTATAATATTTACGCAGTAACATTTTGAAAACAGCATGTGGTCTTGACGTTCACAAAGATAATTTTTACTTGTGTATTTTACAAGAAAAAAGCAAAAAAAATGAATCAAAAGATAATGATAATTTGACACAAAGACAGAATAAGCATTACTCTTAACGATTAGGCAGGTAAACAAATATAAAAGTCGTCTCGACTTGTCGAGATAATGTCCGCGTCAGCTCCGCTAAATCGGCATTTTCAATTTGCTGTCGCAAAAAAGCCAGATAACTCTATATACCACTTGTGGTTTTTAATGTTTTTTGTAGAAATTTGAATTTTCTACAACCACTTCTTTCGTTTGAAATACCATAATATCGCAGCTGAAAAAACAAACATCAGTATTATTGAAAAAAGATAGCCATTTTCCCAACTCATTTCAGGCATATTCGGGAAGTTCATTCCATAAATACTCGCTATGAGCGTTGGTGGCAAGAAGATTACAGAAACAACGGTAAAGATTTTGATAATTTTATTTTGCTGGATATTAACCATCCCCAAAAAAGTATCTTGCAGGTAATCAAGTCTTTCAAACCCAAACCGAGTGTACTCAAACAAGGAATTAATGTCTTTAATAATTATGGTAAGACGCGGCAAAAGCTCTTTAGGGAAAAGTCGACTTTTCAGCATATTCGACACAATACGCTGCTTGTCGATAATTGTCTGACGAATCACCATCACTTTTTCCTGCAAGTCTTTGATTCGAATAAGAATCGATTCATCCGGCTCATCTCCGGCATTCATTTTTTTACTTAAGTTGGTAATCAGATCGGTAGTATCCTCTATCACATCGGCATCGTATTCCACACGGGTTTCTAAGAGTGCTACCAATACATGATATCCCGTAGGAAATGCTTTGGTGTTTGCGAAGATTTTTTTCACCGTTTCGTTAAACGAACGCAAATCCATGTCACGTACGGAAACAAGTATTTTATTTTTCAAAATAAACGAAACCGGTTCGAGCGTGAAGTTATCCAGCAGAAAATTGGAGTTTGCCACCAAGCTATCATCTGTTTCTATATATCGTGAACTGATTTCAATTTCTTCAATCTCTTCATCTTCCTGAATATAGATTTTCAGAAACTGCTCCAGACGTGTTTCCACATCCAAAGCCACATTATTCAAGTCAATCCAAATAATGTCTTTTTCATCTATTTTAGTTAAGATATCCAAGCTTTTAGCTATCTTTATCTTATTATTTTCGTGGTAAAAAAGTCTTAATTCTGACATATTTTTTAGAAGTTTAGCGTTGGAAGACCAAAGCCCGAAGTTAAGGAATTATTTTAATTTTAATGTCATGATTCTATCCGCGATACGGTCAATTAATCTTGACTCTAATTATATTTATTGAGAATGCCGTGAACTATTTAATGTCTATTTGACTGAAGTTTATCGTTCAAATAGCTATAAATTCTTACAACAACTTTCCGCTTAATATCAATAATGCTACCGAGAAATAAATGATTAATCCTGTAACATCGACAAAAGTTGCGACAAAGGGAGCAGATGATGTAGCCGGGTCTAATTTTAGTTTCTTCAAAATAATTGGAATCATTGCACCCATTATTGTTCCCCAAAGTACGATTAAGACAAGCGACATTCCAATCGTCAAAGCTATATACCCCCAATATTCACCATAATCATATAAACCTGTACTTTGCCATATAAATATCCTGAGAAAACCGATGACAGCCAGTATTAAGCCCAGCATTACACCGGACAACATTTCTCTACGGAAAATATACCACCAATCTCTCAGTTTTATTTCTCCGAGAGCCAAAGCGCGAATTATCAGAGTGGCTGCCTGCGAGCCGGAATTACCTCCACTGGAGATTATAAGCGGTACAAAAAGCGCTAACACGACAGCTTTGCTTATTTCTTCATCAAAGTAACCCATAGCAGACGCTGTAAGCATTTCACCAAAAAACAGAATAACTAACCAACCGGCTCTTTTCTGAATCATAGTAAAAACGCCGGTGCTTTTGTAAGGCATGTCTAATGCGGTCGATCCCCCGATTTTTTGAATGTCTTCCGTATCTCGCTTCTCTATTTGATCTAAGATATCATCAGCGGTTACAATCCCAACCAAAACCCCGGCATTAGTTACCACCGGCAGAGCCGAACGGTCATACTTCTGGAAAATATCAATTGCTTCCTCAAAATGCTGGGTTGATAGCAGTTGAACCGATTCTTTATCAGCAATTTCACCGATTAAATCATCCTCTTCGGCCATCAATATCGCTCCGATACGTATATCATCGATAAGCCGCTGCTCTTCATCAACCACATAAATATAGTTCAGCGTCTCTGCTTTTTGCCCGTTCTTTTTGATGTGCTGCAATGTTCGCTTTACAGTCCATTCCGGATAAGCCTGCACATAATAAGGAGTCATTATTCTGCCGACTGTGTCAGGTTCATAGCCAATCAACTCCAATGCAATCCGTCTCTCTTCGGCAGACAGATAATTAACTACATCTTTTATCATCATATCGGGAAAATCCTCAAATACAGCTGTCCTGTCGTCAGGTGGCATTGACTCAAGAATATCAGCAATTTCTCGAGACCCTAACGAACTGAGAATCATCTCCTTTATATCACGTTGGAGATATGTAAACACATCTGCCTTCAGCTTCCCGGGTAAGGTCATAAACGACATTGTTTGCTTACTTTCAGGAAGATTAGCTATTTTCTCACCAATATCTCTTGGGTGTAAATCTACTAATTCTTCATTCAAAAATTTTATCATTTCGGAGTTCCTTTCACGTTAAATTGGGATTTACTTACTTCATTTGCCAATTTTCACAAAACTCCTGAAACGAACATATTTGTTAATGCAATTCTAAACTTTTAGCATTGCATCGTCAATATCATTCGTAATATTGACAAAAGATTGAACGTCTAATTGTTCGGGGCGTTTTGTGTAAATCGTATTTTCATAAATCGGATTGGTTTTTTCCACCAATGAACTTAATGAATTTCGCAAGATCTTGCGTCGCTGGTTGAAGGCTGTTTTCACTACCGTACGGAAGAGTTTCTCATCACAATCGAGTTTTTCTACTTCGTTTCGGGTAAAGCGAACAACAGCCGATTTGACCTTTGGAGGCGGGTCAAAGACCTGTTCTGATACAGTAAACAAATATTCCACCTCGTAATATGCCTGCATGA
The DNA here is from genome assembly GCA_012523295.1 of Porphyromonadaceae bacterium. Lineage (GTDB taxonomy): Bacteria > Bacteroidota > Bacteroidia > Bacteroidales > Paludibacteraceae > UPXZ01. Next base: position 41,302 of record JAAYIT010000090.1, read on the forward strand.
GTACGCTCAAAATGCCGTAAGCTTTCTTGCCCGGTTTAGAGGCGATTCGCTCAGCAACTTCTTTTTGGAGCAAACAGGAAATGTATGGAATTTGACTTTTATATTCTAATACTTTGAAAAAAATCTGGCTGGAAATATTATATGGGAAGTTACCGATTATACAAAATTTATCGGCATAAAGTTCGCGAAGGTCTATTTTTAAAAAATCGCCTTCAACAATATTAAGCTGCGGAAATTCTTTTTGGAGAAAAACAACAGATTCTGTGTCGATTTCTACCGCTGTAAGACTTATTAAGGGATTTTGGAGGAGAAACTGCGTAAGAACGCCCATTCCCGGGCCGACTTCAAGCACAGGCATAGCCTGACGAAGAGGCAAGCTCTCGACAATACGACGCGCGATTCCCAAATCTTTCAGGAAATGCTGTCCCAAATATTTTTTGGCTCTTACTTGCGTCATTCTGATGATAATCGTCCGGCATATTCAGTATTAAAAAAGTGATTTTGACAATGATGTGACAAATTAAACCGACATTTTTTGTATCTTTGCAATCGGTTTTTTAACATTGCTTTGCAAAAATAGCATTTTTTTTTTAATGAGACGAATATTTTTGCAAAAAGTAGGTAGTCAGTAAGGTTTAATCACAAAGAAAACAATGCGTTCAAAAGTTGAATGTGATGTGCAATAGATGGATTCCCACAGCGCTCAAGAGTTTAACACATTAAGTATTTGTCAGTTAACATAAAAAGTAGAATCATTCCGCAATAAAAAATTCGTGTAATTTACTATAAAGCATATTTTATGGAGAAAGATTATTTCGTTCACGAGAGCAGTTATGTTGATGAAAATGTAACCATCGGGAAAGGTACTAAGATCTGGCATTTCAGCCACATTCAAAAAGGGGCTTTGATAGGTGAAAACTGTTCGCTTGGACAAAATGTCAACGTGGCGAATAACGTGAAAATCGGCAATGGGGTTCGTATTCAGAACAATGTTTCAGTGTATGAAGGAGTTGAGCTTGAGGACAATGTATTTTGCGGACCATCATGTGTTTTCACCAATGTAACCACTCCTCGTTCCCACTATTCCGTACACGGAAATTATGCCAAAACTTTAGTAAAATGGGGTGCTTCACTCGGCGCGAATTCCACCATTGTGTGTGGTCATACCGTAGGCAGAAGTGCTCTGATTGCAGCGGGAGCCGTTGTCACCAAAGATGTGAAAGACCATGCGCTCATGGCAGGCGTTCCCGCTAAGCAAATCGGCTGGGTGTGTGAATGCGGAGAGCGATTGAATGTGGAGCTACACTGCGATAAATGCGGGAAGAGGTATAAGGAAGCAAAAGCAGGATTAACTGAAATAAAAATATAAAACAATGCAATTCAGAGATTTAAAAAAACAGTACCAGGTACTGAAGTCAGAAATTGACAAAGCAATGATTGAAACAGCTGAATCAGGTGCATTCATAATGGGAAAAGCTGTAAAAGAGTTGGAAAAATCATTGGCAGAATATGTGGGTGTAAAGCACTGCATTGGATGTGCTAACGGGACTGATGCGCTGACTTTGGCGCTGAAAGTTTGGAACATCGGTGCCGGTGATGCGGTTTTTGTGCCTGATTTCACCTTTTTTGCTACGGCAGAAGTGGTTTCCTTAGAAGGTGCAACTCCGGTTTTTGTGGATGTGGATTCTGATACATTTAATATTGACACAAAAAAATTAACTGAATCAATAGAAAAAGTTATTCAAGAAGGAAAATTAACCCCCAAAGTGATAATTACAGTTGATTTATTTGGTTTACCTGCTGATTATCAGGAAGTGAGAAAAATAGCCAACAAGTACAATTTATATATACTTGAAGACGGTGCACAAGGTTTTGGCGGTGCAATCAATGGAAAACGTGCTTGTAGTTTCGGAGATATTTCCACCACTTCGTTTTTCCCGGCCAAACCGCTCGGATGCTACGGTGATGGCGGTGCTGTATTTACTGATAATGACGAGTGGGCTGTGGTTTTAGACTCTTTGAGAGTACACGGGAAAGGTTCATTCAAGTATGATAATGTCCGAATTGGGGTCAATTCAAGATTGGATACGCTGCAAGCTGCTATTTTGAAAGTAAAACTTGATGCATTCAAAAACTATGAGGTAGAGGATATCAATAAAGCGGCAAAACTTTACACCGAAAAGCTGAAAGGAATAGTAAAAACTCCGATTATTCCCGAAGGATACTATTCAAGTTGGGCGCAGTACACAATCCAACTCGAGAATCGTGAACAACGGGATAGACTGCAGGCATTTTTGAAAGAAAACGGAATTCCGTCAATGGTTTATTACCCAAAACCGCTTAACGAGCAAACCGCTTATCATTCATTAAACTATGCAATAGGTTCCAATCCGGTAACTTCAAAGCTTTGTGAAACAGTACTTTCGCTGCCAATTCACCCCTATATTCCAAATGAGGACATAATGCTGGTTTGTGAAAAAGTGATTGAATGCTTGAAGCAAGGTTAAGAACGAATATCGTGCAGTTCGTTAAAATAATGAAGTTATAATATGCTTTAAGATTGATACGCCAACAGTTTTTTTAATGTTTAGACCCAAAAATATTGTAACTTTGCATTTTTATGTTTTTTAAAATTTTTTTCAAAAAAAAATACTCTTAAAAAAATTTATGAAAGAAACACTCTTAAAAAAAATCGAAAACCGTGAAATAGTGGTTGGAGTAGTGGGATTAGGCTATGTGGGATTGCCATTAGCGGTTGAAAAGGCAAAAGCCGGGTTTAAGACCATTGGTTTTGACGTGCAGGACAAAAAGGTTGAGATGGTCAATGCCGGACACAATTACATTGGCGATGTGGTGGATGACGACCTGAAGGAAATTGTGAAAAAGGGTTTACTGTCGGCAACAAACGACTTCAGTTTTATCAAAGACGTCGATTTTGTCGCCATTTGTGTTCCGACCCCATTGGACATCTATCAGCAACCCGACATCAGCTACGTAAAAGCCTCATCAGAAGCCATTTCGAAACACATGCAGAAAGGCGCTATGGTGGTGCTGGAATCAACGACTTATCCGGGAACGACTGAAGAACTGGTAAAACCAATCCTTGAAAAAGGCTCGGGAATGATTTGCGGCAAGGATTTTTACCTCGGTTTTTCTCCTGAAAGAGTGGATCCGGGAAATTTGATTTATAAGACCAAAAACACACCCAAAGTTGTGGGTGCAATCGGTGATGATGCTCTTGAAGTGATAGCAGCCATGTATCGGGCTGTATTGGAAAGCGATGTACACACGGTTTCAAGTCCGGCAATCGCCGAAATGGAAAAAATCCTTGAAAACACCTATCGAAACATAAACATTGGCTTGGTAAACGAGTTGGCAATTCTTTGCAACAAAATGAAAATCAACCTTTGGGAAGTCATTGACGCTGCCAAAACAAAACCGTATGGATTTCAGGCATTTTATCCCGGTCCGGGATTAGGCGGGCATTGCATACCGCTTGATCCGTACTATCTGTCTTGGAAAGCACGTGAATTTGGTTTCCACACGTCGATGATAGAATCATCAATGATGATCAACGACCGTATGCCGGAATACTGTATGGAGCGAGCTTCAAACATTCTCAACCGATATAAAAAATCCCTGAACGGCTCGAAAATCCTTGTTTTGGGTGTTGCCTACAAGCAAGACATTGATGATTACAGAGAGAGTCCTGCGTTGGTGGTGATCGATATTTTGAAAAAAATGGGAGCCGATGTGCGTTATTACGATCCATATATTACTGAATATAAATATAAAGGAAAGACATATCCGGGAGAAAAAGAGCTGACCGAAGATTTAGTAAAATCAGCTGATTTAGTGATAGTTACGACAGCTCACACAAATGTGGATTATGATTTTGTACAACAAAATGCTACTTTCATTTTCGACACAAAAAATGCAATGAAAGCAGTGAGTGAAAGAGAAAATATTGAATTACTATAAAAAGTATTGGGTCCCGGATATTTGAGTTTCGAGTCATTAAAGCTCAATATTCGGGACTCTCAACTTGGAACAATAAACTGAACTAAAATTATGAAGAGTATCTGTGTGATAGGTGGCGGAAGATGGGGACAAAACCATATTCGCACCTTGTTTCAAATGGGAAATCTGGGTGGAATTGTTGAGGCTAATCCACAACGATTGGAGGAGCTACTCAACCAATATCCGGTCAAAGGTTTTACTACCTTAGAGGATGCCATAGAGCATGATTTCCATGGTTTTACCATTGCGGCTCCGGCTCCCATGCATTTCGACATTGCTAAGGCTCTACTCGAAAAAGGGAAGCCTGTATTGGTGGAAAAGCCGATGACTTTGTCTGCCGAAAGTTCAAAAAAACTTGTGGAGATTGCTGAAAAGCACAATACACAACTAATGGTCGGACATGTCCTATTATTTCATCCCGCCATACAGAAAATCAAAGAGCTGATAGATGATGGAAAAATCGGTCAACTCTACTACCTCTACTCTACCCGACTGAATCTGGGTACAGTACGGACAGAAGAAAACGTTTTCTGGTCATTTGCTCCGCATGATATTTCGGTGTTGGATTACTTTGTGGGTAGTCCTGCAGAGAAAATCGAATCCAAAGGATCAAAATTCCTTCAGAAAAACGTGTATGATTACACCATGACTCAACTCACCTACCCAAACAATATCCATGCGCATATATTTGTTTCGTGGTTGCATCCGTTCAAAGAGCAACGCTTGGTTGTAATCGGGAGCAAAGGGATGATTTCATTTGATGACTCTTCTGCCGAAAAAGAAATTCTTTTTTATGACAAACACATCGATTTCGAACAAGGCATCCCTATAAAAGTAGAAAATCCGACCGAAATAATCCCCTACGAAAAGAAACAGCCACTGACAGAAGAATTGAGATATTTCGTAGAAAATTTAGATAAAAAAATCAAAATAAATGACGGAAACTCAGGATATGAAGTAGTAAAAGTGCTTGAGAGAGCACAAGAGGAGATAGAGAGAAAAGCCCCCTAAATCCTCTTTAAGAAGGACTAAAAGAGTAATCAACGAAAGGAATTACACAAATTAATCAATTAACTAATTAACTAACTAACAAAACATCATGAAAATCGACAAAAGCATAACCGACAGAAACACCAAAGCTCAAATTTTAGAAGCGTACGAACGACTAATAGAACAGGTGGAAGCTCGTTCAAATGATGATCCGAAAGAGGTACAACAACGCCGAGAAAACACAGAAATAGTGAAAAATGCTTCCGGCAATTCAGATAAAAGCATATCGGAACTTATTTCAAAAGTAAAAACTGAGTTTATCGATTCGCTTGAAAAAATAGAAAATTCGCTAATCGTGGAGCGAAAAAAATTGGCTACAATCCAGGAAGCAATTACTATTGAAGAAAAGCGTTTAAATAACTTGTATGGACTGACTGCAGGTGTAGATTCACTTTCAGCGATTCTTCTCGCGCAAAAAGAACAAAAAGAAAAATTTGATGCCGAAATGAATGAAACTAAAGCTCAATGGGAAAAGGAAAAAGCATCATTTGAAGAAAGCATTAAAATAGAAAAAGAAACAACTGAAAAGCTTCGTAAACGTGAGGAGGAAGAGTATTCATATTCAATTCAACAGAAACGAAAATTGGAACAAGATGAATACACGTTGAAAAAAATGCGTCAAGAGGTTGAACTTAAAGAACAAAGGTCAGCGTTTGAAAAAGAATTTGCCGAGCGGGAGAAAAACCTGAAAGAGAGTGAAAAGGAACTTGAAACGCTCAGACAAGAGGCAGAATTGTTTGCTGAGAAATTAGAAAATGCTGTGCAAGAGGCTCAAACTGCCACAGAAGAACGTATAAAGATGATTCACTCTTTTGAAAAAGAGCTACGCGAAAAAGACATTCATGGTCAACTTAACTTGAAAGACCAACAAATAAAAACACTCGAAGCGAAAATAAAGGAAATGGAAATCCAACTCAAAGAAGCCTCTTCCAAAGTGGACACTTCCGAAAAAACTGTAAAAGATATTGCCCTAAAAGCAATAGAAAACAGCACAAAAATGCAGGTGTTAGAAAGGGAGAAGAGGGAGTGAGGGTTTACTGTAATTTTGTCTTGAGTATTAAATTTTGAGCATATAGTATATATCTTTTCAGGGTTTTACAAAATTAGAGGAAGAGTTAGAGCAAAATTTTGAAGGGTTTACAATTGCTGTACCGATACCCTAGCATTATGAAATTGCAAAAGCTATATTGGAAAAATGACAAACATATTGATTTTTAGCAGAGTATACCAATTAAAGTGGGAAATCCAACTAAAATTTTTCCCTACGAAAAAGGGCAACTTCTTACCTAAGAATTGAAATATTTTGTGGAAAATCTTGATAAAAAGATTGAAATTTCAGACGTAAACTCAGGATATGAGGTGTGAAATTGTTGGAGGGAACGCAGGTGTGGAGATAGAGAGAGGGTATTTTAATTAGGGTTATAAAAAGGATAATTTGGGTTATTGCTATTATAAAAAACAATGAGTGATTCTTCACTTAAATCAAAAACATTTAAAGGACTGACTTGGAGTTTAATAGATAATGTTGCAGGGTCAGGCATAACGTTCATTGTAGGAATAATACTAGCGAGACTATTATCACCGACAGAATTTGGTATTATTGGTATCGTAATGATATTTATATCAATTTCGAATATCTTCGTAGATGGTGGATTGTCAAGGGCATTAATAAGAAAAATTGAAGTTTCCAATAATGATTATAGTACTGTTTTTTATACAAACATACTTATTTCCTTACTTTTTATTTTAATACTGCAAGCTTCGGCAAAAATAATTGCAGATTTTTTTAATCAAGACATTTTAATAAAAATATTTCCATTTATAAGTTTTCTACTGCTTATCAATGGGCTTTCAATTATACACAAAACAGACTTAATTCGTAGAATTGATTTCAAAACTCAAGCTATTGCATCGCTCATAGCATCAATATCCAGCGGTGTTATTGGAATTTCATTAGCAGTTTTAGGATATGGCGTTTGGAGCTTAGTTTGGCAACTAATAAGCAGGTATGCGTTCAACACTATATTATTGTGGATTTTGAACAAATGGCGACCAACTCTTATTTTCTCAACACAAAGTTTTAAAGAATTATTCGGATTTGGCTCCAAGTTATTGATTGCCGACTTTATTAACGCAGCATATAAAAACATTTTTAATCTGCTGATAGGGAAAGTATATAAAGTTGAACAGTTAGGACTTTATGATAATGCAAATCGTTTTAATACGATACTTACTAATAATTTAACTTCAGTAATTCAAAAAGTTAGTTTTCCAACACTTAGTTCTGTTCAAGAAGACAAGAAACATTTAACATCTGTTTTCAGAAAATTTACAATATATAGCGCATTAGTATCATTTCCTTTAATTTTAGGTCTTGCTGCTATTGCGAAACCTTTAATTTTAGTTTTAATAGGCGAACAATGGGAGACAGCTGCATTGTATCTTCAAATATTGTGTTTCTATGGAATCCTTTACCCGCTTACAAACCTTAATTTGAATATGTTGAATGTGATTGGGAAATCTGATAAAATTTTAAAACTTGAATTAATAAAAAAGATTTTTTTTATACCCATCGTGTTTATCGGAATTTATATTGGATTGTTGGAAATGCTTTGGGCTTCTGTTATTTACTATTATATAGAGTTTATTTTTAACAGTTGGTATTCTGAAAAATATTTTAACTACGGAACTTGGAAACAATTTAAGGATGTATTCCCAATTTTATTGATTTCATGTTTAATTTCATTTGGTTTGTGGTCAATATCATTCGTGCCAATGTCAAATATCCTTATTTTATTATCACAAGTTTTAATCGGGATTTTAATGTATTTTATTTGTTTTGAAAAAATTGATTTGGTGGAATACAAAGAAATAAAAGCTATTATTCAAAAACAATTTACAGCAAAGCAGGAATTTTAGTTGAATATGGTTTAGTAATTTTCGTTGGATTTATTCTTCTACCCTACATTAAATCATTAGAAAGGCGTTTTAAGAATCCGCACGTAGAAAAAAGTCTTTAGTGATAATATCAATGAATATTTTCCCAATATCAAGTATTATTGACAGTGGTTATTTACCCGGAGTTCCTTTGCGGTTTTTATTGGTATCAAAATATGAGTTGTCTAATATACCATACAATAGGAGTAACCCGGACATTAATTGCAATTACCAATGAAGATACAAATAGTTAGTGATGGATATCCAACTAAAGAGTATCCGTTGAATGGTGTTTTTGCTTTTGATCAAGCAAAGGCATTAAAAGATTACGGACACGAGATATTATTTGTTTCAATTGATCTGAGGTCAATCAGAAGGAAAAGAAAATTTGGAGAGTACTGGACAAGCAAGGATAACATTGATATTGTAGATTACTCAATTCCTTTGGGTAACTTTCCCAACTCCATAATGTTGTTTTTTGGGAAATTCGCTCTAAGAAGAATTAGAAAAAATATTTTAACTGAATTTGGCAAACCGGATGTAATACATGCTCATTTTATCTCAAATGGCAATATCGCGATTTTATTAAAAAGATACTTTCAGGTACCTTTGGTTTTGACTGAGCATAGCAGTAGCGTAAACAAAGAAAACTTATCATTAAGGACACTCAGATTAGGACAGAAAACTTATACAAAAGTAAATCAGGTAATTTGTGTTTCACAAAAGCTATCTGAAAGATTAGAGCAGCATTGGGGAATTAAATCAAGAGTGGTTCCAAATATTGTAGATACTTCATTGTTTTCTTATGGCAAACACAAAAGCGATATTGAGAATAAATTTGTTTTTATTTCAGTAGGAAACTTAAACTATAATAAAGGTTTTGATATATTAATTAAAGCCTTTAAGAATTGCGAGTTTGATTCATCAGTCATCTTAAAGATTATTGGGCAGGGCGAATTGTATAATCAATTAAATGAAGAAATTCAGAACTTAGGCTTATCCGGACAAATCAAATTATTAGGTTTTATGGATAGAGATTCCATTGCTAAAGAAATGAATCAAAGCAATGCATTTGTACTGGCTTCGAGATCTGAAACATTCGGAGTAGTTTATATTGAAGCTTTAGCCTCAGGACTACCTGTTATTGGTACTAATTGTGGGGGTCCTGAAGATTATGTGAATGAAGAAAATGGAATTCTTGTCGAAATTAATAATGTGGATGAATTATCTGAAGCTCTATTGACCATGTATCGCAAGATAGACTATTATGACGGAGAAGAAATAGCAAAAAAATGTAAAGACACATTTTCTCCCGATAAAATAGCGACCCAATTGACCGAAATATATCTAAACACTAAAAAAGAGGCGACAAAGCAATATTGAAACAGCCATTTAAGATAAGAGAATGATTAAAGGCGTGTTCCATACGACCTTAATGTAAAAAATGGTTTGTAAACCAATATCGATTAACAGTTATTCATGTGACCCAACTAAAAAATATTTTTTCTGATATTAAAAGGAATACTTTCATTAGAAATGTATCTATACTTGCTTCTGGGTCAATTCTTGGGCAGTTGGTTGTTGTTGCAACAGCGCCGTTATTGACAAGACTATATACTGTTGAAGCTTTTGGTGTTCTATCTGTATTTACAAGCATATGTACAATTTTCGCATTATTTTCTACAGGAAGATATGAGTTAGCAATAGTTCTTCCAGAGTCTGAACAAAAGGCAATTAAATTAATTAAGTTGATTCTAAAAATTGCTTTGGTATTATCATTGTTTTACCTTCTCACTATTTTCATTTTAAGAGATGTGATAGGTATAAATGACCCATCTAAGTTTTTGAATCCACCAACTGTATATTTGAGTCCTTTGTATGTTTTTGCTGTTGCTATTCTATCGGCATTAACATACTGGAATCAACGAAAAAAAGCATATAAAAGAATCACTTCAGCGAACGCTTTAAGCTCTATTTCAAACACAGTAATCAGTTTGACACTTGGATTTTTAATGATTAACAACGGGATGGTGTGGGGGGTTAGTAGGAAGTATTATTATCGTGGTTTTATTCTATTTCATTAAAGATAGGGGCTTAATAAAAAAATTACATGGGGTAAGAGAAGTGATGGATACAGCAAAAGAATATAGTGCTTTTCCAAGATATATGATTTTTTCAGATTTATCATTGAATGCGAATCAACAGCTGACACCAATAATGTTTGCATCATTATATAATTCAACTATTGTAGGACATTATTCTTTAGCAAACAGGATATTGCGTTTACCAAACATAGTCATTACAAGCTCCATAGCAAATGTTTTTAGAAATGATGCCATTGATGAAATTAGAATCCACAACAACTGCAGAGATTTATATGTTTCAACATTAAAAAAATTATTTTTAATGTCTTTTCCTGTATATTTGTTTCTTTTTATCCTATCTCCTTTTGTTTTTAAATTTGTTTTTGGAAGTGAGTGGGAGTTAGCTGGAAACTTTGGTAGAATTATATCTATTTTTCTTTTTGTAGAATTTATCGCTACGCCGCTTAACACACTCTTCTACGTAAGAAATAAACAGCGGAAATTAATGATACTGCAAACAATAAATCTATTTTTTAGCATTTTGATGATTGTGATAAGCGCAGTGATATTTCAATCACCTTATTTTTCTTTGCTGTTATACTCTTTCAATGCTTTATTATTCAATGTATTATTATTAATTTATTCTTATAAATTATCTAAGGAACATGTACAACTGTTTGAATAATTTTTTGTATTTTTTGTTTTAGAACTAAATATACCATGGTTATTATACGAGAATTTTTAATAAATGAGTTAAATCCAACAAAGTGATAGTGATAGTATTAGATGAAGTCGTCTTGACTTATAAAATCTTGTTAGCTAATAGGGCACTGACGCTTTCAGCGGCATTGACCGTTGTGATTTAAAAATGCAAAATGCCGCTATAAGCATCAGCTCCGATAAATCGGAATTTTCAATTTGCAATTGCGAGAAAAAGTCAAGATCACCTCAAAATAAAATATATTATATAAAAACATTACCTTTGTCTAAATTCCTTTCATTCAAAAAAAAATTGCTGATTGTATTCAAAGATTAAGCATTATTTTATGAGAATTACACACATTTCTTTACTTTCACCATATACCGATAGTTCATTTTATCAGGAAAATCAATTATCTATGCAAAATGCGATAGATGGACATGATGTTCAAATAATTGCACCATCGGAAAAGTATAGTAAAGGGGTGATAGTAGATGATAGAAAAGCAAAAGAATACATTAATGAGTTTGGGATTAAAGTAATTAGAATTCCTGTTTTCAATATCTTAACATTAAAAATCAGTCAAAAATTAAGAGTTTACAGAAATATTATAAAATCATTGAATGACTTCTCTCCTGATATTATTTTTTTTCATGGGATTGGCGGATTTGCAAGCTATACGGTGTCAAGGTATCTAAGAAATCATCCGCAAGTGAATTTTTATTTAGATTGTCACTCAGATTATGAGAATTCTGCATCAAACTGGTTTTCAAAATACATCCTCCATGGCATTTTTCACAAGATGTGTTTCAAATCTTGTAGTAAGTATGCAAAAAAAATCTATTACGTAACTCCTGAGTCCTTATTATTTCTAAATGAAGTATATAGTTTTAATGATAAAAGCAAATTAGAATTGTTACCACTTGGCGGTTATAAATTAAGCAAAGAAAAAAGGTTAGCCAATAGAAATGAGATAAGGGAGGAGCTGGCAATACCTGAAAATAGTGTAATTTTTATACATACAGGAAAATTATCAAATAAAAGGAAGACATTAGAACTAATAAAAGCATTTAATAACTTTCAATCTACAAGTGCAAAGCTTCTAATTGTTGGTAGTTTTGATTCTGAAATCAATGAGATAGTAAAATCTGAATTAGAACAAAATGAGAATATAATCTATGTTGGCTGGAAATCAACAGAAGAGTTAGAAAAATATTTATGTGCTTCGGATGTGTATGTTCTGCCAAACTCAAGAACTGTAACTGTACAGCATGCGGTTTGTTGCGGTTGCGCCTTATTAATAAATAGAAGTTTGACATACACATCCCTATTTGCTAATAATGCGCTTTATGCAGAAAATGAAAGTGAAATTCATGCAAACATTAAAAACATATTAAACAGTCCCTCAATCATTGAAACTATGAAGGAAAAGTTATCACATATTGTGGACGAGCAACTCGACTACAGATTATTAGCCAACAGATACATCAAAAAAATTGATTCTTAAAAGAGAATAAAAACAACATATACAGTTAAAATATTTATGCTGAACTGTAAGCATAAAAAAAACTCGACTCTAATCAATAATTAAATATAACAGCAATCTTTATACGTTTTGGGAAAAATCTGGTCTTTTATATTATCAATAACATGTATAATTCTATTTTACAATCCCGCTCCTACAGGAAATGATTTTTCTGAGAGAGTATTTTTATCTAGTATGTTCATACAGATATTCTCTATTTTTAATATCTTCTCTGACAAGACAAGACCTTACA
>JAAYIT010000091.1 GCA_012523295.1 Porphyromonadaceae bacterium
ATTTTCCGACGAAGCCAGTCGAAGTTAAAGTGGAAAGAGCGACAATGAGTTGTTCGCCGGTTAGATTATCGTCGATTCCTTGATAATAAAAATCGTTTTCATTAGTTGCGTAATAAGAAGCTCCTGCCGCCGGATTAGTGACGGCCAATAAATTATGCGAATGTTGTCCATAGTTAATGCTAGATAGAGTGGCCACTCCAGCAGTAAATACTAATGAGAAGAGGATCAAAAAATGTTTTAGTTTTTTCATAAGTTCTTAATAATTAAACCATAAACAAATATAGCAGACAATCATTTTTGCGACATAATTTGCAAAGACTTTTTTGCAAGATAAAATATTTATTTTAAAAAGAGAGACAAGTGACAAAAAAGCACCTCATGATTAGTGACGTGTTTGAGGTGCTTTTGGTAAACAAGACCGAATTGTGACTATTTTTTTAAACGAATTGGTACCCAAATCCAACTCTTATAATCATTACTTTTGGTATCGCCTTCGCTATAAATCTCAAAGTCATAGCCAGATATGATTTCATAACGGGAGTTAGGAAGCCACTCTAAATATATTTTCTTCCATGTTTTTTGTATTGCTTCTGGCATGGCGCCGATACAAGAAAACTCCGCCCATGTTCCAGAGGGTACAAATCTTTCTTCAAAGCCATCCGGAACACGTTTGACATATTGTGGTTCGCTGAACGCACCAATACCGTAGGCGAATTCGCGGTCACCCTGTTCAATAGGAAGACACACCCCTAAAAGAGGGTAGACATCATGATGATAACCTTTGTCAAAAAATTCATTCCAAAACTTCGGTATATCGCTTGTTGAGTTATCGTTTGTAAAGTTTCTGCTTAGTATCGTAATTTTAAAAGCATCACGCTTGGTAATTTTATATTCCATCGGTTTTCCTCCTTTGACGGAAACGATTATTTCTAATCGCGGAAACAATTTGATTTTAGTACGAGATGTTTTGACATCGCTTGGATTGACGCCGTGGAATCTTTTGAAAGCGCGCGCGAAACTTTCTGGGGATTCGTATCCGTACTTATAGGCAACATCAATGACTTTGCTATCATCGATAACGAGCTCTTCGGCTGCCAGTGAGAGCTTGCGTTTGCGAATGTAGTCGGCGACATTAATACCAGCAAAAATTGAAAACAATCTCTGAAAATAAAAATTAGACACATAGACATGTTTAGCTATATCCTGTACCGAGAGTTTAGCTGTTAGATTATCTTCAATATAAAGAAGCGATTCTTTAAAAGTGTCTAATAAGTTCATACTGCTTTCCTGTCATTAAGTATAGTCTTATCACTATCACTTTCCTGACTTTTTATGCTTTTTTTGTGGGCAAATCGTAAATGGAGAATATTTTGCGGGCGCTTATGCTCACATTGGCTTCAAATTTTGTTCTAAACGAGAAATTATTTTGGCGAGGCGATTAGTTCTACCTAATTCTGTTTTGGCATCGTTATAAAATAAGACATATGTTTTTTTGACTGAAAGTGACATCTCATCATAGTTTTCAAGTGCTAATTGGCTTGCTGAAATCAACTTGCGAAATTCAATAAATAATTCTTCGTTTACTTCGCTTTGCTGGATACGCTCCCACATGCCGTTACGCTTTGCTTCTTTGATGGCTTTTAAACCAGGTAACGCGACTAATCCATCATCAAGAAGTTTCATAACTGTCGTTTTGTTTTTTTCCGACCAATTACTTCTTCTTGTTCTTCTCGTAAAATACCTCGTGTATTTGTTTATATCGATGCTTTTCACCACTCCATCAATCCAACCAAAACACAAGGCTTCTTCAAGTGCTTCATCATATGTCAATGTTTCGCCCTTACAAAAAAGAATGTGTATTCCTTGGCTTGTATCGTGATTATTGATTAGCCAGCTTCTAAAACTATTACGATTTTTAAAAAATTTCTCCATATTTACCTATATTTTTAGTTAAGCACCAAATATAAAAATATTATAGATGATATTTGATAAATTAGTGAATACGAGTATATCTTTTACCATATCCATTATCGTATGTGTCGGTTGCATCCACATTCTTTGTCATTTATAATTTTTATAGTATCAAAGAGGAGAATACACGATGAAGTATCAATGCACAGCTTG
>JAAYIT010000092.1 GCA_012523295.1 Porphyromonadaceae bacterium
GGTTCATACAAATCGGCGGTTTCAAAAATTGTTCATCGATTTGATCCGGGTTTCAAATGGCAATCCCGTTATTATGATCATATCATCCGTTCCAACAGCGAATTATCCCGTATCAGAAAATATATCCGGGAAAATCCGGGAAAATGGGAAAATAATAATTCATAATATAGAAACCTAAGTCTGCAACCTGTCGCTGACAGCCTACAGCCGTCTATGGGTGTACCCATGATGCGGGGATAAAAAATTTCAATAACTCCAACAGCGGTCCCTGACGCTTCTCTATTTGTTTTTCCATCTCATACTTGTCTTTTCGGTAGCGAACCGAAGAGTAAGCGCAAATCAAATACCCGTTATCTGTTTTTATCCTGATGCTTTCCCCGTCCTCCCTGGTAATGCTACCATTGATCTGTTCAATCAAATTATTGGATAAGCTACCCAGCCTTGCACCAACAATATAGTTGATGTTTTTTGACAAAAGCTCCTGTATGTTGGTAGCGCTTATCATTGCTGCATCGGCAACTACAGTAAACTCTTTTACTGCGTGTTTTTTAATGAATGCATTTACCACAGGTATTATCGTATGGCCTTAAAAGGTATTGCCGGAAAAGATGCTGTACGCTATGGGAAAGCCTTAACAATGTGTTCAATTTCGTCCTTCAAAAGAAGCCATTGAGGAGCAGATTGGTAATAGCTTTGCCTTCTATGCTTAATCCCAAAATAACTCTCTAAAAGCTCTATTGAACGTAATTTGGAGGCGGGCTCTACAATCCTAATGGTTACCAGATCAAGCAGCAATTGTTTCCATATCCTATCCAGACCCACCTGAGAAATCACTCCAGAGATAACCTCATAGAGAAAAGTAGAATACACCACCAAAAACTCAGTCTTATCCAGATACAGGAGATTATCAAGCTTGGCATTTGCAAATAATGGAATTTCCGGATTGAAGTTCTTAATAACATCTTGGGCAACCAATTTTAATGACTCCAATTCTTGACTACTACTTGCAGACCCTATATGCTTAAATATAAAATGCTTGCCACTCTTATAGTAAACTACTTGAACTGCATTAGCCCAGATGCTGTTTTAACGACTCTGATATGTAGCATAAATTTACCTTAGCGCGGTAAATGTAAGAATTTTTCAGCGTAACCACTTGATATACAATATCGATATTTTTGTACCTTAAAAGGGTGGACAAGTCAGGAGACCTTTCTCACAGACTCGCTTATCAGTATCATTTTCGCTGTTATTACACTGATTATGTACACCATTATTATGGCAACCTATCACCTGGGTATACTCGGCATCTTTCTTCTTGGCAGTTTACTCTATATAGGATGGGTAGTTCTTTTTCTCAGACGTAGACGTGAACTTGATTATAAACGTTTCCAGCAAAGCGCGGCTAACCAGAGTAATATCGTTCATTTGGTTTCCAACTTTTGCAATTGAAGTCACAGGTGCTTTAAAATTGAACTAACTCAGGTAATCACTGACAGTCTTTGAAATTCCTTTTTTTATCTCGTCCCAGGTTTGACCTTTAAAACTCAACGGGGTTTCACTTTCCTCAGCTTCGACAAAATAGGTTATTGCATTAGGTATGCTTATTGTAAGCATCTGGCTGGGATATTTCTGTTTGTGCCAATCAATCAATTGTTGTAACGGGTAATGCTGAAGCAGTTCATGAAGATCCCAGAAGTCTTTTTTTCTGGCCCTTCCAAGAATGGCCTGAATTTTCATAGCCGAAATATCAGCGTTGCTGTACATCCTTATCTTATCGACCTCTTCTATTTCTGCAATTGGGTGGTGTGGATAGTAGACAATATCAACTTTTATTTTTTGAATGTAGCAAAAGATTCCAATATTTTTTTGCCCTCTTTCAAAAATGAAATCGGTTCCAAAAACATTCTTTAATTCGTTCTCAATGTCCTTTAAGTCAAATTTTTCATGTAGAAACAGATCCAGATCAGCTGAACTGCGATGTCCGTATCTTAGTGATAAGGCAGTGCCTCCCACAAGCGAAAACGACTTAAGGGATTGTAGCATCATCAGTTTTTTCAATAAGGAAAGAGTTCCGGATTCAACTGTCTCAGTATATAGCATCTGAATTCATTTAATGGTTTGCCTGTTACAGCACTTGCGAGATGTATTCTGTGTTCCGGCAAAAATTTTGCATTTAATAGAGTTGCAGTCACTTTATCATCACCATAATATCTGCGACACTGACGAATATCATCAACATCGCCACGTTCAAAAACCCTCTCAATAACAAAGTTGGCTTTGGCATCATAATCAATCTGCCCGAAGTTTATATCCCAGAAAATACGCTTATCAAATATTGGCTTAATTTTCTTTTCCATAATTACAAAAATAATAAAAGAGGATGAAACATTTGACACCTTTAATCACCTATTCTAAACATGAAAGGATTGCAGCCAGGATATAGCATATCCTGGAAAATCCATTGACTCTGCCTATCTCACAACAAGCCAGATTGATCATAAAAAACCAGGAATAATCCTGTAATCTGCAAATGCTGGTATTCCATGAAAAGTGATGGTGCCGATAACGGTGCAGCCCTGCTGCTTGAACCAACCCAGGAATTCTACCGTTAGCTTTTTTTTATCAAGCCGGAATGAAATTATTTTTCTTAAAAAACAGCAGGTTTTCTATGAATAACTACTTTCCCTAATTTCAATTTCCGTTTTCTTCCGTTTTTTTCTTGCCTCTATGTCCTTATGATTGTGGAAATTTGTAAAGATGTTGAAGTGCAGTAAATTCATATTCTAATGAATCAGGATACCGGAAGAATAAATCTGAAGAAGATTGACGACAGGTTAAAACGTATAGCAAATGTATTGCTTATTAATGCCAGTTTTATTGATA
>JAAYIT010000093.1 GCA_012523295.1 Porphyromonadaceae bacterium
GGCAAATGCCGTAAAGATGATTGAAAAAATCGAAAAGGCAAGGCTATGGAAAGCTGCCTGATATAAAATCAAAAAACACTAAAAGAGAAAAAATGAAGAGCTTTCAAAGTTCTTCCGAATCGTCATTTAAAAATGAGTAGGTTTTTGACTAAACTTAACAATTAGGTGCGCCTAAAGATAGAAATCTCACGAAAAACAAAAAAACAGAACTGACTTATTTCTCAATTCTGCTTTTTGAATGCTATTTCACGAATGTCCCTTTTTATAATACAAAAAAGCTGTTTCGAATGGCATTTGAAACAGCTTTTTGTGTTGGTCTTAAAATGTAGGTTTTTTCCTATTTCTTCATCGCTTCTTTTGTCTTTGCTTCCAGATCATTAGCTAAGTCGGGGTTATCTTTTAAGACATTCTTCGCGGCATCACGTCCTTGAGCAAGTTTACTGTCACCGTAGCTATACCACGAACCGCTTTTTTTCACGATTCCGTGTTCTACTCCCAAGTCAATAATTTCACCTACTTTAGAAATACCTTCACCAAACATGATATCAAACTCAGCCTTACGGAAGGGAGGCGCGACTTTATTTTTAACCACTCTTACGCGTACCTGATTCCCGATAACATCCTCTCCATCTTTCAGTTGGCTCACACGACGAATATCTAAGCGAACCGAAGAATAAAATTTCAACGCATTTCCACCGGTAGTTGTTTCAGGATTACCAAACATAACGCCAATTTTTTCACGTAGCTGGTTGATGAAGATACAGGTAGTATTTGTTTTGCTGATATTGGAAGTTAATTTTCTTAATGCCTGTGACATTAATCTTGCTTGCACCCCGACATTGGAGTCGCCCATATCACCTTCAATTTCTTTTTTGGGGGTAAGGGCTGCTACAGAGTCGATTACGATAATATCTACCGCGGCGGAACGGATGAGTTGATCGGCAATTTCGAGTGCTTGCTCACCGTTGTCGGGTTGTGAAATCAGCATTTCATCCGTATTTACTCCTAATTTTTCAGCGTAAAAACGGTCAAAAGCATGCTCGGCATCAATGAAAGCCGCAATTCCACCGGCTTTTTGTGCTTCAGCGATAGCGTGAATAGCCAATGTCGTTTTTCCGGATGATTCCGGCCCGTAAATCTCGATAACCCTACCGCGAGGATATCCACCAACTCCCAATGCTACATCCAAACCAAGTGAACCGGATGGAATCACACTGATGTCTTCCACTTTCGTTTCGCCCATTTTCATGATTGTCCCTTTTCCGTGGTCTTTTTCTATTTTTTCCATTGCCAATTGCAAAGCTTTCAGCTTCTCAGATTGTACTTTTGGAGCATCTTCTGCACTTTTTGCCATAATATAATAGTTGTTTTTAGTTTATTGTTGTTGTCGCAAAGATAAGAAAATTTTTTAATGAGTTTTGATTTATTCTTCAATAGTCTTTCAATTGTCGCGTTATGTGAGTCGCCTTCTGTTTGAAGTGAAGCAGTCCATTTGTGTTTGGTCACGATTCCTAATCGAGTTTCTCTAATTTTGCAAATTTAAGCAACAGTGACTTTACTCCTTTTTCACCAAAGTCTATCTCTGCCTTCTCATTTCCATTGCTAATGCTGGTTTCAATCACTTTCCCAATGCCAAAAATAGCATGTTTTACAAAACTTCCCACAGGATATCGCGCATTATCAACCGTTTTTTTATCATCATCTGCTGAGTTAATTTTCATCAGCTTCCTTGAAAACTGCTGCGTGCTTGAAGCTGTCGCGCTTCTTGCTGACCTGAAAGGAGTTTGACGAAAACGGTTTCGCTCAATTTCTATATCATCATCCCAGCGATTGAAAGAAGAAGTGGAACGTGAATCCAAAACTTCATTTTGAATGTACTCTAAATATTGATTATCAATATCCTTCAAAAATCGGCTTGGATTTGAAAAGTTGGTCTGACCGTTTCTGAAACGAGATTTTGAATAGCTGATAAAGCAATTTTCTTCCGCACGGGTTATGGCTACATAAAATAGACGTCGCTCTTCTTCTATCTCATCCGGTGATTTTGCAAATGGTGAAGGAAAAAGCTGTTCTTCCATGCCGACAATATATACTGTTCGGAATTCCAACCCTTTAGAAGCATGCACTGTCATTAACGTTACCTTGTCGTCATTCTCATCTTTAGTCTCATCCTGGTCTGTGAGAAGCGATACTTCAGATAAGAATTCAGGCAAAAGGACGATATCCATACCCTCTTCATTCTTTTTTGTTTCAGAAAACTCGTATATTGCTTTCAATAGTTCCTGCACATTATCGATACGGCTCAAACTCTCCGCAGATTTGTCATGCATGGCATCGGCAATTACGCCGGTAGTTTTCACGATGTTATTTGCCAGTTCGTAAGCATCTAAAATCTGGATTTGCTGTGAAAACACGGCTATCATATCTCTAAATTGCGCCAATTTGTTGGCAGTTCCGGCGTTCACGTTCAAGTTGTATTTCAGCATGTCAGAAAGTACTGTCCAAATAGAGACGTTATGAGTTTGAGCAGTTGCTGAAAGCTTTTCGAGTGTAACACTTCCAATTCCCCGAGCCGGATAGTTTATAATTCGCTTCAGGGCTTCTTCATCATCATTATTCGATATCAAACGAAAATAAGCGATAACATCTTTAATCTCTTTCCGCTGATAGAATGAAAGTCCACCGTAAATCCGGTATGGTATATTTTGCTTCCGTAATGCTTCCTCCATCACACGAGATTGTGAGTTTGTGCGGTATAGTACAGCAAAGTCTTTGTATGAATGCTCCTCTTTTCGCTTCAAATCTTTGATGCTGTTTGCAACCATAAATGCCTCTTCGAAATCGGTCAGCACATTGGAAACCTGAATCAGATTTCCTACCTTTTCTTTAGAAAAAATTGTCTTTTTTATCTGTTTAGCATTCTTGTCTATCAGGCTGTTGGCTGCATTTACAATCGTTTGTGTCGAGCGGTAATTTTGTTCGAGTTTGAAGAGTGTAGCATGCTGGTATGTCTGCTGAAATTTCAATATGTTATCAATATTCGCGCCTCGAAAGGAGTAAATGCTTTGCGCATCGTCACCCACAACACAGATTCGCTCGTGCTTTTCGGACAATTTTTTTACAATCAGATATTGTGCGAAATTCGTATCCTGATACTCATCTACTAATACGAAGTTGAAGATATGTTGATATTTTTCAAGAATTTCAGGATTATTTCTGAACAGGAGGTTGGTTTGAAGCAACAGGTCATCAAAATCCATCGCGTTGGCCTGTTTGCAGCGATTCGCATAAATCGCGTAAATTTCCCTTGTACGCGGTACTTTCGAATGTGTATCCGCTTTCAAAAAATCAGGATTGTCAAAATAGGATTGAGCTGAGAATAGATTGTTTTTTGCAAATGAAATTTTTGAAAAA
This sequence comes from Porphyromonadaceae bacterium, assembly GCA_012523295.1. Taxonomy (GTDB): domain Bacteria; phylum Bacteroidota; class Bacteroidia; order Bacteroidales; family Paludibacteraceae; genus UPXZ01. Next base: position 3,415 of record JAAYIT010000093.1, read on the forward strand.
ATATTCCCCGGTTTATATATTTTGTCATCGAGCTGCAATTCTTTAATTATACTCTTTATCAAACTTTTGCTGTCCGATGTGTCATAGATTGTGAAATCCTTCGTAAATCCGATTAGTTGGGCTTCGCTTCTTAAAATCCGTGAAAAAATAGAGTGGAAAGTTCCCATCCAAAGGTATTTTGAGGTTTGATATCCGACCAATTCTCCAATGCGTTTCCGCATTTCGCGAGCGGCTTTATTGGTGAAAGTCAGCGCCAAAATGGAGGCGGGTGAAACACCTTTCGAAAGCAGATAGGCGATTTTGTAGGTCAAAACTCGGGTTTTACCGGAGCCTGCTCCCGCAATGACAAGCGATGGCCCGTCTGTATGCTTTACTGCTTCTAATTGGCTTTTATTTAGGTCATTAAGAAAGTCCATTTTAGTCTTGTGTTCCGGAATTATAGTTCAGGGTAAAGTTATATTGTGTGATGTCATTTTGGAAATTTTTCATTTTGAAATCAACATTGCATTCGGTTTTCTGCACCCTTCAATGACATCTCTTGTGATTGGCATTAATTCACAAAGTTACTAATTTACACTTAATTTTCAGAAAATAGTTATCAACAACTTGCAGTTTGAATGAAAAGAGTTAGTTTTGTATAAAATTAATACTTTACTGAATGAATTGTAGTGCTTGGATTTTAAAATTATTTGGTTGGAAAACGGTATATTCTGTCGTTGAACCTGCAAAAAGTGTGATATGTGTTGCTCCACACACAAGCAATTGGGATTTTATCATAGGAAAATTAAGCTACTGGGCGGTAAAAAAGAAAGCCGGATTTTTAATGAAAAAATCCTGGTTTGTTTTTCCTTTGGGCCTTGTTTTCAAAGCAATGGGTGGAGTTCCGATTGACAGAAGCAAACGGAAATCAGTAACACAACAGATGATTGATGAATTTTCAAAACATGAAAGATTTCACCTTGCCATTACGCCTGAAGGAACCCGAAAACCGACAACGGAATGGAAAAAGGGCTTTTATTACATTGCTAAAGGTGCCGGTGTACCTATTCAGCTGGCTTACTTGGATTATGAGAAAAAAGAGATGGGAATAACTGAAGTTTTTTATCCTACGGATAATGAGGAGGCTGATTTTCAGTATATTTACTCTTTTTATAAAGATGTAAAAGGGAGAAAACCGGAAAACTTTATCTTGCCATCTTAATTGTAAGGTAAAAAACGGAATGTAGTTGCTGACAGTCGGTATATTACCTTTCATAGTCGTGAAGATAGATTGTTACTATCATGATACGACAAAGAACCGATAAAATCATTGACTAAAGCGTTTTTAAGGGATTCTAACTGTGTTTTTTTATACTATCTGTCTCATTCTTTCATGTTCAAATTCCTTGAAACTCTTCACAAATTCTTTAAGAAAAATAGACTTGCATGTCAGTATATCGGTTTTCAAGAAATGCTTGCCTGACGAAACAGCTTGAAAGTTATTCAGTTTTTACAAGTGAACTGCTTTCTGGCCACTTGCTGTCGTTATTCCAAAAATTCTTGGTTGACACAAAAAGAGGGTTGGAGAAAATTGTTTTCTCGGGAGATTTTACCTCCTCCTCTATTAGATTTTCAGAAAGCAGAATAGGATTTTGAAGAAAAATAGGGTAGTTCAAATCATCAATAAACTCTCTGTTTTTTGACATCCACTTTTCTATATTTCCGGATAAAACAACTTTCTGATCCAATCCTTTCATATTGAAATATATGCTGTGAGCAGCTACTTTCACTTTTTTTATATAATCCAGGTTGTTGAATGATTTTACTATTCTGCCTTTGAGAAACTTTTTCCTTGCCAGTTCTCCCGCTAAATTTTCAATACTTTTGTTCAGTTTTTTTAATGTAATATAATCGAAAGTAATTTGTTGACTTCCTTCATAGATTTTCATCATGAGTTCAACAGCGATTTCACCGAAATTATCTTCAACAATACGGCTAAGTTGGTGTGATTCAGGAATCTTGATAAACGAAGAGTACGATCCGGCAGCCTGACTTATTTCCGGATAAAACTCAGTAATCAGTGAAGAAAGTACGGCAGGAATGTTTTCTTTAATTATTCGTTTAGCATATGCTTGAAAATCTTCTCCTTTCAGATCGTAATCTATTTTTTCAATAAATTTGGTTGAGATAAGCAGTTGATTTCTATTGCTGTATTCAATTACTCGGTAGGGGCAAGGATATGTTACCGGCGATCCGGTTTCCACATCGTAAAGGTAATTTCCTTTGTTATCCCGGGTTTTAGCGATGTCATTTGCGTGGAAATGACCGGTGAATACTACCTGAATACCTGCTTCCATAAAATGGTTTTGAACTTCCCTGAAATTCTCCAGTAGATAAGGAGCTGATATTTCTCCTTGAAAATCAAAGTGTTCCACTACATTGTGGTGTACCATTGCTATAATTTGTTTTCCGCTGTTAAGAGCCATCTTAGCTTCTCGCTTAATCCACTTCATCGTTTCAGGTTTGATTCTCCCTTCTGTTACGCAATGATTTTTCTCGTCTCCTTTACTGAGAAATAAATTTTCTTCGTACTTACACCCATCGATTGCTATAACTCTCAAGCCCTCAGTTGGTTCGCTTACATAGCTTAAAGAGTTTCTATCCCTGCTGACAGCATTTGAATAACCAAAATCAGAATAGATCTCGCTGAATTGTTTTGCAGATACGGTTTCTGCCGGTTCTTCATTTTTTCCGTTGAAATAAACGGCATTCGGGTTATTCACATCGTGATTTCCGGGAATGACCAACATACGAATGCCGTTTTCCACTACCGGTCTGAAAATTTCTACAAATGCCTGATGGCTTACTTTTTCTCCATCTTTGGTTAAATCACCGCAAACAAGCACTAATTCGGGCTTCTCTTCCAAAATTTTATTTGCTAATTCTTTTGCAATCGCAATACTTTCCTGCAATAATTTTCGGTCTTTTTGAAGGTAATTTTGGAACGCTTCTCCATCTTTTATCAAAAGTTTTTCCGACATGATGTGCACATCGGAAATTACCATTATTTTTTTACTTTCTTTATCTTGTATGTTTGATTGTGAGAATATTTTCATTTTGTTGTCGTTTAAGTTGTTGGTGTTCAGGTTGTTCGGGTTTAGTGAGTGAGTGGGGTTTTGTATGGCTGCAAATGGGATTTCACTTGAAGAAGAAGAAATGAAAGAGAGAAGAATGATGGAGAAAAGGGTGAAAAGTATTTTCTTACTCATACGGTTAAAATTTATTTTTTAAATTAAGGTCGTATGTAACACGCCATTAATCATTCTCTTAGGTTTGAGACGTATCTTAATTGGCTGTTTCATAGCATTTTGTATTGGTTGTTTTTTCCAATGCAAAATAACAAAATCCTTATTTCTGATTGATTATAAGGATATTATGATTGTAAGAAGAAAATGTGAAGGAAAGTTTACAAATGACTAAAAATCGTATTTTAGACCTAATTTTAGCATTCTCAAGTTAGAAAAGCTTTGTTTCAGCTCGGGTTTGTAGAGCTTGGTGCTGTATTCTTGGAAAACACCTGTCAGCCAGATTTTTGGAGCGATTTGGTAGCGGAGTTGAAGTTCAATACCCATTTGAAATTTATTGAAATCTGCCGATTCTCCGCTTCCTCCTTTGCTGTAAACTAAGTAGCCGGGAGTAGCTCCCAAGCTAGCAGATAATGTGTTTTCAAGCAGATAATAAGATACGGAAACAGGCACAGAAAGTAAAAATAGACTGTAATCGTCTTTTAATTCGCTTGTTGGCAGATGTGGTAAAGTCGGATATGAACCGTTTTCAATTGGTAAATAAAATTCTTTTGAAGAGTTACTTGTTTTTTGGTTGAAATTGACATTTTTGAAATTAATTCCGGTATCAAAACTAAAATTATCTTGAAAAAAATAATTCAATCCTAATGTTATGTCAGCTCCAAGCTTATTGACGTAATCTGCTTTGTACGTGGTCTCTCTATAAGATTTAAAATTAAGGTGATTGTGAGGAATTGCATAAGTGTTTACAACCTTCGATTTTGAAATCAAGGAAAAATTTCCCGTACCTTCCACGAAAAAATTGAATTGCGCGTTCGCCAACAAGCTTACCATCAAAAACGAAAATATCATCAGAATTTTCATTGTTCTTATTATTAATTATCCGCATTCCGTCCCAATAAATTTGCGATAATGACAAACATTGTATCTAACGGCTTCAAGACGATAGATGCATTTTTTATCCATAACGGGTCAAACCGCTTGGAGCGCTTAGACTCGATATCAGATATTAAATTTTGGATTTAAGGATGCTTTACGGATAGACATATTCTTTTTTATTTCTGCAAAAATACAAAAAAAATATTCCAAAACGGATAAATTATTAATTTCAAATCAGCTTTAAATTCATGGCGCAGTTAATCGCTTCGCTGATGTTGGAAACACCAAGGATGTTAAAAAGATTTTTTCGGTGAAACTTGATGGTATCGACCGATTTGAAAAGTTCTTCGGCAATGTCTTGGGTCGTGTAACCCTTTGCAGAAAGGTAAATAATGTCTTTTTCAATCGGCTTCAATTTCGTTGGTTCCTTTTCCTGCCAACGTCCCGATTTCAGATTATAGGTGTAATACCGCCCTAATTTTTTAGTAAAAATTTCCACGTTGCCGGAATTTGCTCGCGACGAAACCGAAGCTGTGCACAACGCCAACCACACTTTCCCTTCGTCTGTTAATCTCAACGGTGTGATTTGCTGATAAATCAAGGTTTTCCTGCCCGTAACTTGGTGAATAATATGAAAATCGTAACCGATGGTGTACAGCATTTTCTCATCGTCCGGCAACCTGCTCGCAAATTCAAAACCGGCTCTATTCACTTCCAACAGCATTTCTAAGTCCTCACGTGTCGTTCGATCCAAAAAAAAATGATATCCCATTTTCTGCACTTCTTCAGGTGATTTTCCGCACAAAAAAAGCGGATTATCCGAAACGTAAGGCAGGTTTTGTTTGTAATAATCAATTAAATAAATGGATTTGTAAGTCGTTCGTGCGAACGCGTCAATGTCTTCAATTATCTGGTTGATAGATTGATACATTTCCTCCGGCAAATATTCAATCCGATTTTCGGGGATAAAAAATTCATTTTTGATAATCATACTGCCTAATTTTAGGTTAACAAAATTACAATAATTTCCCAAAGCCTCAAAAACTACCCGTTTGAAGTGTTTATTTCTCAACTTTCGCAATCTCTATCTGATAGTCTCAAAAGGCTTGCTAACGAGTGACCTCGTCCGGTGAGCCAAAAAATCAGAGAGAACGGCGTTAAGAATCGTCCTTGTTTGAGCCTGTAAAAAGGTTTCAAAAACCGAAGCACTTGGGGCGAGTTTGGACGATTTAGCCGTTTGAACGCCAATTTTGCATTAAGCGAGGGCAGAGCCAAGCTTGCTTGAGCTATGCCGAGCATTTGCAAAATCAACGAAGATAATTTTTTGAGTGAAGCGGGCGGAGTCTTGACTTTTTTTGCTTCGTTTTTTGTGTCAAGACAAAAAATGAAGTGGGGTCTGGGGCAAAGCCCCAACTTGATTAATTCTTCTTAATAAGCAGCATATTATTTTTCAAAAATAGTTTTACTATTGGTTGTAACAATTTGCGAAAGTCAAATTACTATAATTCCCAAATCATCAAAAAACTACCCGTTTGGGTATTCAAACTCTTATTTACGCGCTTTAATTTTGCAATGTGAAAAAATATTGACCGAATTTAAATCTTTTTCCATTCTTCGTTTCGTCTAATTAAAAAACAACGTCGATGTTATCTTTATTAAATTCATTCATCACTAAGTAAAACACATAGAAATGAAAAAACTATTCATCTCGCTTGTGACTGTACTTTTCGGACTCAGTTTACACGCACAAAATTTCAAAATTTCCGGAAAACTTATTGAGAAACAGGATAAAACACCCGTTATTTCGGCTAAAATCCTGTTGCAATCTTCTGAAAAAACTGATATCAAAGCCATTCTTTCGGATGAATACGGTCTGTTTAATATAACCGACGTAGTGCCCGCGGCTTACCGCTTGCAAATTTCGAGTATCGGTTTGGATACGCTAAATATAGATTTGCCGGAAGTGACAACCGATATTCTATTAGGCGAAATAGAAATGGAAACTTCTTCGCACTTGCTGAAAAGCGTAGAAGTGCAGGGAAAAGGCGTTATCAATCAGTCGGATAAGCAGCTCTATTTCGTTACCAACGAACAGCGGAAACTCGCATCGAACGGCGTGAACCTGATACAGCAAATGAGCATTCCGAAGCTTCATTTCGACCCGGTGAAAAACGCCATTGTCGCCGTGGATAATAAGTCGGTGCAACTGCGCATCAACGATGTACCGGCAGAAACCGCCGACATTACAGCCATTCAGCCGAAAGACATTATCCGCGTGGAATACATTGATAATCCGGGACTTCGCTACGGAACGGACGTGGGTTATGTGCTGAATTTCGTGGTGGAAAAACGAAATTCAGGTGGTTCTGCCGGTGTGGATTTGAATAATTCTGTCAATCGGATTTTTGGTCGTAACAACCTGTACGCTAAACTCAACAGCGGAAAATCGGAAGTTTCACTGCAGTATTATAATAACTTCTTTAATTTGGGCGGTTTGAAACGGATAAATGTCGAAACGTTCCGCTTTGAAGACGGCTCTGAGCGTGTGCGGGAAGAAATCGGGATACCGTCGCGACTGAAGCAAATCGGGCAAAACGGAACGCTCAACTACAACTACACCGACGCGGACAAACGTGTTTTCAACGCCAAAATCAGGTATTACAGCAATGTCGTTCCCAATATGGATTTTGTCAGCCGGCAATATTGGCGAGATAATCCCGATAATTTAGTGGATATGAAAGACTTAAACAAAGAAAATTTGCAGTCGCCTTCCGTGGATTTGTATTACTTGGAAAAACTGCCGAACGACCAAACGTTGATTGTCGATTTGTATTACACCAAGCGATTGAACAGCAGTGAACGCGCTTATTCTGAAATGCAAAACGGCGCTTATCTTACTGATATTCATAGCAATGTGAAGGGCGACCGCGACAGCTATATCGGCGAAGTGATGTACGAAAAGAATTTCAAAACCAACAAACTGACCGCCGGACTTCGCCACCAGCAATCGTTTACCACGAACACGTACTACGGCGATACCGATGTGCAAACCAATATGACGCAAGCTGTTAGCTATTTGTACGCTGAATTTTCGGGAAAGGTAGAAAAGTTGGATTACCGACTTGGCATGGGCGTAAGCCGTTCGAATATCGTGCAGAAAAACGGTTCGGACAAAGCGCTTACCGATGTGTTTATCCGTCCCAGAATAAATTTGAACTACAAAATCAACGACCTTTCCAACCTACGTTTTCGCGCGTGGATGTATAACGAAACCCCGTCGCTGTCGCAATTGAGCAACGTGTGCCAAGCCATCGACAGCTACCAGCGCCAATGCGGAAATCCGGACTTAAAAGCGTCGCTCGCTACGTACAGCGAAATCAGCTACAATTACAACGCTAAAATCTTCGATATCAACGCGGAAGCGGGGTATTGGTCGCGTCACAAACCGGTGATGGAAGAAACCCGTCGCGAAGGCGGTCAGTTTATCCGCACGTACGATAATCAGAAATTTTGGGGACGATTCAATACCGAATTTTCGGGAAGTCTACGCCCGTGGGAAAATTACATAAACATCAGATTAACAGCCGGATACTACAACACATTAAGTGAAGGAAATACCTACCGACACACACTCGGAAGTTTTTATCACCAGGAAAATATTATTTTCAATTACAAAAAAATGTCGTTATCTTTGATGAACTACAAAGGGGCTACTTATCTGTTTGGCGAAAGCGCCGACGATAACGAAAGTATCCATATAATCGACTTCACGTATAATGCCGATAAATTCAGTGTGGGCGCTTCCATGTTCAGTCCGTTTACGAAAACATACAAGCGGAATAATCAAAATTTTTCGGAATACGCTCCCCGCCAACACGAATGGTACAGCAATCAAATTCAAGGACTTTTTATGCTGAAATTCGCGTATAACCTTCGTTGGGGTGAAGCCGGAAAAGCATCATCCAAACGGATCAACAACGAGGATAATGACAGCGGAATTTTGCAGGGAGGGAAGTAAACTCAGGTAAAAGGTCAAGTCATGCGGGTTTGCTAAAAAAATCTCCACCCTACGGGTTATGTTTTTTTGCAAAACCTTGACTTAGTTTATCTTTCTTCCTTGATGGATAGCTGTCATTTCAAAAAACAAAGAAAAGTATGACAAAATGTGTAAACTTTTTTTTAGGACGAGACAGCGGTTATAATGAATTTTTAGAAGTTATCAGCGGTATTTATTTCTCTATTTTCAGCTCGTAATTAGTACTTCTTCCACCGGCTGATTTTTTTTGTAAAATCTCTTTACTTATCAGGTCGTTGATGTCCCGAATTGCGGTGTCTTTTGAACATTTTGCAATTTTAGCCCATTTCATAGATGTCAATTTACCATCAAATCCATCCAATAATTTATTTAATACTTTTCTCTGTCTGTCGTTGATTATCTCCGTTGAATTTCTATTCCAAAAATCAGCTTTTAGCAATACTCGTGTTAGAATTTTGTCGGTAGCGTTTAATGCATTAATTAAGCAATTCAGAAACCATTTTATCCATCCTGTTATGTCGAGGTCGCCTTTTTGTGTTTTTTCAAGAATTTCGTAATAGTCGTTTCTTTCTATTCTTATTTGAGCTGACATGCTATAAAATCGCTGTGTACTTCTGTCTGATCGAGCCAACAGCATATCCGTCAATGCTCTTGTTATTCGTCCATTTCCATCCTGAAACGGGTGAATGGTTACAAACCAAAGGTGGGCAATTGCAGCTTTTATCACTAAATCAATGCTGTCTTCTTCGTTAAACCATTTTATAAATCGGTTTATTTCTTTCTCTATTAAATCAGCAGCAGGCGCTTGAAAATGAACTTTCTCTCTTCCGGCAGCGCCGGAAACAACTTGCATTGGTCCGGATTCATCTTTTCTCCAATCGGCAACTGTTATTTTAAATATCCCGCTTCTTCCGGTTGGGAACAACGCGGCATGCCAATCAAAAAGTCTTTCAACAGTCACTGGTCTATAGCAGTTTTGGGTCGCATCAATCAGCATCTCAACCATTCCATCTACATTTCTATCGGACATGGTCGCACCGGCGAATTTCATTCCTAATCGTTGAGCAATGGAGGAGCGGACTTGTTCGGGATTTAATAGTTCTCCTTCAATTTCTGCCGATTTTAGCACATCCAAAGTCAAAGTATCAAGTAAAGCCTCATCTCGTAATTCAAAACCCATCGATTCCATTCTACCTATCAATCGTCCTTGTAGATTTCTCGCTTCACTTAACAGAATAACGAGCTCATCATTATTCCATGTGAAATCAGGCCAATCACTTTTTTGATGTATATAATAATTCATTCGTCTTAAAATTTGCGACAAATATACAATATTTTAGTTGTATTTTAAATTATTCGTTGAACAAAATGCGACGAATAAAGGGTTTATTCGTCGCAAAGTTTATCTTTTGTTATAAGACTCTATGATTTTATGTTCCGAAATTCATTTTTTTATCTTTTAACAACCGGTAGGAGATAGGAATTACAACATCTCCGCAATCTGTTTCTCCAATTTCACCAAATCCTTCGTGAAATTCCGTATGCCTTCGGCTAATTTTTCGGTTGCCATCGCGTCTTCGTTCATCATCCAGCGGAATGTCTTTTCGTCCATGTGGATTTTTTCGATGTCCATGGATTTGGCTTTTTCGGCATCAAGTTTTTTCTCCAACTTTCCTTCCGTTTCTTCCAATTCTTTGAGTAGAGCGGGGGAGATTGTGAGTAGATCACTTCCCGCGAGTTCGCAAATTTCACCGATATTCCGGAAACTTGCACCCATTACTTGTGTCGGGTAACCGAATTTTTTGTAATAGTTAAAAATGTTAGTGACAGAAACTACGCCCGGATCTTCCGTTGAGGGAATTTCAGAAACACCCCGGTCTTTTTTGTGCCAATCTAAAATCCGACCGACAAAAGGAGAGATTAATCTTACACCGGCTTCGGCGCAAGCAATGGCCTGAGCCTGAGAAAAAAGCAAAGTCAGATTGCAATGAATACCTTCTTTTTCAACAATTTCCGCTGCTTTTATTCCTTCCCAAGTAGAGGCGATTTTGATTAATATCCGCTCTCGGGAGATGCCGTTTTCTTCATAAAGTGCAATTATTTCACGTGCTTTTTTCACCGTAGCTTCGGTGTCAAAAGAAAGTCGTGCGTCCACTTCGGTTGAGGCTCGTCCGGGGACGATTTTAAGAATCTCTAATCCAAAATTCACAGCCACTTTATCCATCGCTTTAGAAAGTTGTACCGATTTGTCAGTCGAAAATTTCTTTGCAAAACTGATAGCATCGTCAACTAAGTGTTTGTATTTTTCATCTTGCGATGCCGCGTAAATCAGTGACGGATTAGTAGTGGCATCCACCGGTTTGTATGCTTCAATAGATTGGAAATCACCGGTATCGGCTACGACTTGCGTGTATGTTTTTAGTTGTTCGAGTAAGTTCATGTCTTTAAAATTAGAAATTAGAAATTAGAAATTAGAAGTTAGAAATTAGAATAGAAAAGGATTCCATGTAGAGATAATTAGGAAAAGTCGTTACTTATCCATTCGTTCAACAATAACTAAATGAAATTTATTTCCCACAAATTTATTCAATATAATTCAAACATCCTAAACCAATCCAAAGTTTTAAAACAAAAATGCCAATTCGTTAAAAACGGCATGGCATTATATAAATGACTTTTTGGGAATGTGGCAAGAGTAATTAGAGTTGTCTTTTTAAAGTGTTTCCAGAAAATCAGTAAATAATAATATTTTAGTTTTTTTGTGAAATTTAAGTGCTAACAAATCTTTATCTCCTGTAACTATGTAGTCTGCATTTACGGTTTCAGCCAGCGACAATAAATATAGGTCATTTGGGTCCCTAATCGGTGACTTGGCATTATGCGTGATTTCTACACTTTCACAATAAGCGTCTATTACTAATTTCACGGCGTTAACATCTGCTTTTTTTATGTACCTTTGAATTTTAGGTCTTGAAACTACATCGGCAAATTCAAGCAATAATTGAGGGCACACAAAAATTCGTATGTCTTTTTTGTAAGTATCTTTCGCAATGACGCTAATTTTTTTCCTATGACAAAAGATATCCAGATATTGTTGTCGATAATAATTTTCATTTTTTATATCGAACATCATATATTTCGTCTAAAATTTCATCATCTGATATCTCAATATCTTTTGGACGTGATTCAATGAAACTATCTAAAATATTTTTTTTAGTTTTTACATTCCATCCCATTTTTTTTGCTAATGTGGTGAAAAATTTAAAATCACTTACAGGCAATTCTAAATAAATTCCTTTGGTTGATGCACTCATAATATTTCTAATAAGTAAAATAATTCTATGTTACTACAAAAATAGAACAATAAAATCATATTATTTGTTTTTTGTCATAAAAAACGCCAATCTGTGAAAAAATACAAATTGGCGTTTTCTTAAAAACTTCCAGCTTCCAGCATCCAGCTTTCTAATTATTCTCCGGTCTCAATTTCCGAACGACAGCGCCTGTTTGCCACATTTCGCTTTCGCGAAGCGCTTTCAATTCTTTTTCCAATCCTTGGCGGTAGTCGGGTTTGGAGTTGGTGTCAATTGAACGCTGAGCTTCGTTGCCGCTTGCCACTTCTTTGTAAAGTTTTTCAAAAACTGGTTTAGTCGCATCATAGAATGGTCCCATCCAATCCAATGCACCGCGTTGAGCTGTGGTAGAGCAGTTGGCGTACATCCAGTCCATACCGTTTTCAGCGAAAAGTGGCATCAGTGATTGTGTCAGTTCTTCCACTGTTTCGTTGAATGCTTCGGATGGCGTGTGTCCGTTTTCACGCAGTACTTCGTACTGTGCCAAAAGTAACCCTTGAATTGCGCCCATCAACGTTCCGCGTTCGCCTGTCAAATCGGAGTAAACTTCACGTTTGAAAGTGGTTTCAAACAGGTAACCTGAACCGACTCCGATTCCCAATGCCACTACACGTTCGAATGCGCGTCCCGTAGCATCTTGGAAAATCGCATAAGACGAATTCAGACCTCGACCTTCCAAGAACATTCTTCTTAGTGAAGTTCCTGAGCCTTTTGGTGCAACGAGTATTACGTCAACATCAGCCGGTGGAATGATTCCGGTACGTTCTTTATAGGTGATCCCAAATCCGTGTGAGAAATAAAGCGCTTTCCCGGCGGTCAAATGTGGTTTGATACGAGGCCAAACTTCAATTTGAGCTGCATCAGAAAGCAGGTATTGGATAATTGTCGCTTTTTCGCAAGCTTCTTCAATTTCGAAAAGTGTCTCTCCGGGAACCCAACCGTCCGCAACAGCTTTATCCCATGTCTTTCCGCCTTTACGCTGCCCAACGATTACGTTGAAGCCATTGTCACGCAAGTTGAGTGACTGACCGGGACCTTGAACGCCATATCCGATTACTGCAATTGTTTCATTTTTAAGCACTTCTTGTGCTTTACTTAGTGGAAATTCTTCGCGGGTAACTACATTTTCTTCCACCCCGCCAAAATTCATTTTTGCCATTTTTTTGTTCTTTTTTTTGAATAAATATCTTAATCTATAGATTTTATTTTTATTTAATTTATTGTTTTTTTTTTTTACATTTGAATTATTACCAAAATCCCGATGCTCCGTAACTTTTTTTGAACTCACTGAATCCGTATATCAGCAAACTAAAATACCACTCTTCCTCTACATGCCGTTCTTTCATTTGCTTTGATCTCAAAACGAAAATCGCCTGATTCTTTTTCGCTTTTGAAAATCGTAATCTGATTTCCCCAAAGCACTTCGTTCATGAAATTGACATCTAATCGACACACTATTTTCGATTTATGTTCATCGAGCGTAAATGTATTGAGCATCCAATCGATATAACGAACAGAATTTACATGCTGATTTATGTCAATATCGGTGTATTTTGCCGAAAAAATTTCGAAAGGTTCTCCTTCAACCGCATCAATTTTTAGCGGTCTGTCAATTCCGCTCGCTTCATAAAGGGCAAAATCGTCAATCCCTTTCAGCAGTTTTAACTCCATTGGCCGACGGGTTTTCAGATTAATCATAACCCAAACGGAGGTTGAATTTCCAATTACTTTTCCTGATTCATTAAAAACACGGTAATTTCGGATCGTGTTCAGGGTATGCACTTCTTCTACCCAAGTCTCGATATGGATTTTTTCGTATTGTTTTGGGAAATAATCCATTTCCAAAGCAAAACGTGAAAGAACCCAAGTTGCACCGATTTTATTCAAATCCCGAATTCCAAAACCATTCTCATCGGCATTGTAACCGGAAGCGGTTAAAATCAAGTCGATTAAGTAGGATAGTTTTACACTGTGCTGAAAATCAACAAATTGAGGTTCAATTTCAAATGTAAATCTACCTTTTTTCATACTTAAGTTGAGCCACTCTCCTTGCTTCTAACATATCGCTCAATCGCTCGACTTTAGAACGAGTAATGGCAATTCTGCCTGATCGGATAAATTGGAGTACGCCGATTGTGTTGCTTAATTCTTCAAACAATGCTTGTGTCTCGGCATAGTGTCCGGCTTTTAAAAACACTGTGCAATCGTTGGAAATTTCCAAAACACGGACATTGTATTTGCGAATAAAATATTCTACCGATCCGAAATCAAGAACTTTCTCAGTCGCGAGTTTATACATTGCAAGTTCTTGAAAAACAAGATCTTCATCGGTGTTATAATAGGCTTTGAGAATGTCAATTCGTTTATCGATTTGTTTCACAACTTTTTCTACCATTTCTTGAGTGGTAAAGAGCGTGATTGTAAATTTGTGAATTCCCTCCAATGCCGAAGGAGAAACGGATAGTGTCTCGATATTCAACGCCCTACGTGTGAAAATAATGGTTACCTGATTGAGTAAACCAACTGTATTTTCAGAAAAAACAGTTATTGTGTATAATTTTGTTTCCATATGTTGTTAAATTTACCCTGTTCCCTTAAGAAGAGTAAGAGGTAAATATTCATTAGGTTTTGAAAAAATAGTTTGTTTTTTTTTGACATGTGCGATTGTTTTGAACTTTTTAATCGCCAAGCAAAATATTAGTTACGCTTGCTCCTGCAGGCACCATTGGATAAACTAATCCTTTTTGTTCTACTTCTACAACAAGTACATAGGGCTTGTCATCTTTCAGCATATCAGCGATTCCGGCATCCAAATCTTCACGTTTCGATACCAATCTGCTTTCAATGTTGTAAGCATTCGCGATGGCTACGAAGTCAGGATTTTTCATGTGAGTGAACGAATATCTTTCGTCAAAGAAAAGTTCCTGCCATTGACGTACCATTCCAAGGAATCGGTTGTCTAAAATAACCATTTTTACACCAAGATTTTCCTGCATGATGGTGCCAAGTTCTTGAATTGTCATTTGGAAACCGCCATCTCCGGAGAATAAAATCACGTCTCTTTCCGGAGCGCCAATTTTTGCTCCGATTGCAGCGGGGATCCCGAATCCCATTGTGCCGAGTCCGCCGGAAGTAACTACACTTCGGGTTTGACTGTATTTGAAGTAGCGTGCCGCAATCATCTGATTTTGACCCACATCTGTCACTACAACGGCTTTGTTGTTGGTCGCTTCAGTGATTTTATGAACCACTTCACCCATTGTCAGTTCGCCTTCTGTCCTGAAAACTTCTTTTTTTATCACTACTTCATGTTCACGCTTATCGTGTTCGTCGAAACTTTCAATCCATTCTGTATGCGTAGCCGGTTTTATTTTTTCGGTCAGCAGAGGTAAGCTGTCTTTTACTGAACCCAACACGGGTGCATCGACCGTTACGTTTTTGCTGATTTCAGAAGGATCAATCTCTAAGTGAATGATTTTAGCCTGACGCGCGTATTGGGTTAAGTCGCCTGTTACACGGTCATCGAATCGCATGCCGATAGCGATCAGCACATCGCATTCGTTCGTTTTTATGTTTGGCGCTACATTTCCGTGCATTCCGAGGAATCCCTTATTCAATCTAAAATCGGAAGGCAAAGCGGAAAGTCCAAGCAGAGTAGAGGCAGCGGGGATATCGCCTTTCTCAAGGAAGTTGATTAATTCTTTTTCTGCACCACCTAAAATCACCCCTTGTCCGATTAAAGCATACGGTTTCTTTGCCTCATTTATCAAATCTGCAGCTACCTGAATCTGATTTGAGTTGACATCTGGTATCGGAGTGTAGCTGCGAATAAAATTACATTTTTCGTAATTAAATTCAATCATTTCATTTTGAGCACTTTTGGTAATGTCCAACACTACAGGTCCGGGACGACCGGTATTGGCAATGTAGAAAGCGCGTGCCACTGCCCAAGCTATGTCTTTTGCATAGCGGATCTGGTAAGACCACTTGGTGATTGGTGACGTAATTCCCACAACATCAATCTCTTGGAAAGCATCTGTGCCAAGCAGAGTTGTGCCAACTTGTCCTGAAATAACGATAATCGGCGTACTATCCAACAGTGCGTCAGCTATTCCTGTAATGGCGTTAGTTGCTGCAGGACCCGAAGTTACTAAACAAATTCCGGTTTTTCCAGATACCCGCGCATAACCTTGAGCGGCATGGGCTGCTCCTTGTTCGTGGCGAGTTAAAATGTGATTAACTTTGTCGTGGTAATCAAATAGAGCATCAAAGACGGGCATAATAGCACCGCCGGGATATCCGAAAATGGTATCAACTCCTTCTTCTAAAAGCGATTGCATGAATGCATGCGCTCCTGATATTTTTTCTTTCATGATTTTTTTTCTTTTTAATACAAAAAAGTCAAACGCAAATCCTCAATTTAAGGAAAATGGACAAATGAATTGCCGGCCAATGTCAGAATAGTTCCTTTAATGATTTGTAGCAAGATTTAAATGTGTGCTTGCTGATTTGATTTAAACATTTTTACTTCTTTGTGAATAATAACAATTTTTTTGCTGCAAAGTTCCACAGCGATACAATTATAGTAGTCAGTACTTTAGATAACACATAGTGTGACAGTAAAATATCTGTGAAAAATTTCATAAAAAACAAAGTCAATCCAATGCCGAAAATCCCAATTATTGTAAAAATAAGCAATTCATTCCATTTGTTTTTAAGTCTTCTTTCATCGAATATCCAATTAATGCTCAGCAAGTAAGTGTAGGTCAGACCTACTATAAATCCTACGGTAGCCGCAACTAAATAATGAACTTGGAAAACCTCTTTGAGCAATACCATTAATCCGGTGTCGAGGATAAACGCGGTGCCGCCCGAAAACGCATATCGAAACAGTTGTATGTAGAGATTCCCGGTTTTCTCCTTGAATAATATATTAATCCAACCTTTCAGATTCATAAAATAATCCTACTTTTTTGAATTTGAGGTAAATATTTTTGATGTATAAATACCCCATTTCGCCAAGCGATATTTAAGCGAAACCCCAAGAACTCCAAGTCCGTAAATGGTGCTTCTTTTCAAATTAATTGAAGACGCTTCGTCAAAATATTTTGTCGGACAGGTGATTTCTCCAATTTCGTAACCTTCCCAAAATATTTGTGCAAGCATTTGATTATCAAAGATAAAATCATCTGAATTGATATTATAATTGATACTTCTTAACACATCGGCCGAAAAAGCTCTAAATCCGGTGTGGTATTCAGAGAGTTTCTGACGAAGCAAAATATTTTGTGTGGTTGTCAAAAATCGGTTGGCAATATATTTTATGATTGGCATTCCACCTTTCAACGCGCCTTTACCGAGAATTCTTGATGCTAACACGCAGGGATACACATTATTGGCAATTACATAAGCCATTGAATGAATCAGTTTTGGTGTGTACTGATAATCGGGATGCACCATAATCACTATGTCTGCGCCGATTTCCAATGCCCGGTTGTAGCAAGATTTTTGATTGCCGCCGTAACCTCTGTTAACGTCGTGCTTTATTATCTCTTTGATTCCTAATTGTTTGGCTTTATCGATAGTTCCATCTTTGCTGTAATCATCAGTCAGGATAACCTCATCTACAATATCAAAGGGGATTTCCTTATAGGTTTGTTCCAATGTCATTTCCGCGTTGTAAGCAGGCATGACCACCACTATTTTTTTGTTGTCAATCATCGTCTTATGTAAAAAATGAATCCGTTTTTTTCGAATAATTTTTCAGCATCAGGTGCCGCACTTGTGAAGTTTTCAACCCTTCTCGCTGTGTTTTTCACCACGAAATAGCACGGTTTGTCTAATTTTTCGGTTGTCAAATACTCCAAATCGTCCAAGTTGTTTTCCGGTTTTCTTTCGGAATAGAAATAGTGCGCGTACGATTTGAAAACCGGTTTTATGTAGCAATCTTCGCCAATTTTAGTTTTATAAAATTCAATAGCTGCTGCCTGAGAGTATTTCTCCACTTGTGGAACTATGAAAAACATAGCCGTAGAAATATAAAACAGCGAACCTGCCAAAATCCAAATCAGAGAGCTTGCTGATAACGTTTTCTTGGTTTTAATGAAAAATACTATTGCCACCGCAATTAATACAATTCCGATTATCGGCTCAAAGCCAATCCAATCTGACGTAGCTTCTAAATTTCCTACTGCAAATTCATCCTTTATATATGGAATTAAAAAGTGCTTTATTTTGTCAATAAATGTCACGCCTATAACAGCGATTCCGAATATAACTGCCAAAATAAAGGTCATAATTCTGACAAAATTGGGCAGTTTTTTCTTTTCCAAAATCACTTTGTGCACATACCAGGCAGCTAAAAAAGTGAGTGGAAAATAACACATCGAAGCGTAGTGAACGATTTTTGTTTTCACAATGGTGAATAAAATAAGTACCACCCAAAACAAAATCATCATCCAACGGAAAAAGTGCTTTTCGCCTGTCTCATTTTCATTCTCAAGAAATCTTCGTCTGAAAGTCGGTAAAGCAAACAATGAAGCGGGAAACACGCCAATGAGCAGCATGACAAAATGATATCCCAAAAATCCACCGTGACCGGCATCTTTAGTTTTGAAAAGTCGGATTTGATAGACAATAAAATCTTGTATTATTGTCCAATTCCCCGTTGCGATTTGTAAAATAAACCAAAATCCACCTACAACGGCGAAAATAATGGTGAAAAGCGCGACATGACTCCACTTGAAGCTAAATTTGAATTTGCTGATAATCAAATAAATACCGAAAGTAAGCAAGAAAATCAAAAATCCGACCGGCCCTTTTGTCAAAACTGCAAGTCCCAGAAACAGAGCGGATAAACTAACCAAAACTACCGGTTTTCCGTCTTTCGGGTCAGCGGAATATCGGATAAAATAATAAATTCCGAGAAAGATAAAAAGATTGAACCACGGGTCTATAATGCCGCTCTTGAAAAAGAAAAACGGAAATAACGAACAGAGATACATGGCTGTCCAAAGTAATCCGAACGAGTTGTTTTTCAGTCTTTTACCTACATTAAAGAGAACAAGGAGTGTTACAATTCCTGCAATTGCATTCGGGAATCGGGCTGCAAATTCATTGATGCCAAAAATCTTCATAGACAAAACCTGCATCCAAATGAATAGCGGTGGTTTTTCCCAAAATGTTTCAAAATTGATCTGAACATCCAAGTAATTTCCTGTGAGAATCATCTCACGCGCGGATTCGGCAAAATTGATTTCATCCCAATCAAACAAGTGTACCGAACCCAAGCCGGGAAGAAATAACAAAAGGCCTGTTACAACTATAGCAAACTCCCAAACCCCGGGAAAGGAAATCCCTCTAAACCTTTTAGACGAAGTGTTTAGAGCCTGTGAATCCTTAAATATATCTTGATTGTTTGACATACTTATTTCGTGATTTGTATAGTTTAAATAATCCGAATCGCTCCTTTATCGGCTGAACTAACCATGCTCGCATAAGCTTTCAGCGCTTTCGAAACGTGTCTTTCCCGAACTTCTTTTGGAGTAAATGCATCCTTTCCACGAGCCAATTCTTCAATTCTTCTTTGATTCAATTCCTCATCAGCAA
Source organism: Porphyromonadaceae bacterium (assembly GCA_012523295.1). Taxonomy (GTDB): domain Bacteria; phylum Bacteroidota; class Bacteroidia; order Bacteroidales; family Paludibacteraceae; genus UPXZ01. The sequence goes on from JAAYIT010000093.1 coordinate 22,575, forward strand.
GTTTGACATTTATCGAGCGATTTGGGATATCAATTTCAATCACATCATTGTCTCTAATCAAACCAATGTTACCTCCAGCCGCGGCTTCGGGAGAGATATGCCCGATTGATAAGCCGGAAGTTCCTCCCGAAAATCGTCCGTCAGTAATCAGCGCGCAAGCTGTACCTAATTTTTTTGCTTTTATGTACGAAGTGGGGTAGAGCATCTCTTGCATTCCGGGGCCGCCTTTTGGGCCTTCGTGGATTATTACCACCACATCTCCGGCTTTTACATCACCTTTCAAAATGCCTGTACAAGCCGAATCTTGCGATTCGAAAACTTTTGCTTTTCCTGTAAATTTCCAAATACTTTCATCAACTCCGGCGGTTTTTACCACACAGCCATCTTGTGCAATATTCCCTTTCAGCACTGCCAAGCCACCATCTGCTGTGTAAGCATTTTCCAACGAACGGATACAGCCGTTTTCTCTATCATTGTCAAGTGATTTGTAAGTTGAGCTTTGAGAGCCCATAACTAAATTGTATTTTCCGCCGGGCGCACTGCCAAAAATCCGTTTTGCTTCAGAATCCACATTTTCTTTCGTAATCGAATATTTCTCAATGGCTTCTCCAAGAGTTTGTCCATCAATACGTTTCGTATTTAAATTTAAAACATCTCTTAATTCTCCCAAGATTCCCAAGATTCCGCCGGCTCTATTCACATCTTGAATGTGGTATTTCTCGGAATTTGGGGCTACTTTACACAAGCAAGGTGTTTTTCGAGAAATAGCATCAATATCATCCATTGTGAAATTCACTTCAGCTTCTTGTGCAATGGCGAGAATATGTAAAACCGTATTTGTCGAGCCTCCCATTGCAACATCAAGCATCATTGCATTTACAAAAGCCTCACGAGTGGCAATGCTTCTTGGGAGAACATCGGTATTCCCGTCGTGGTAATATTTATAAGCGTTTTCAACGATTAATTTGGCTGCATCAACAAAGAGCTGAGTCCGATTAGCGTGGGTTGCAACGATAGTACCATTGCCGGGAAGCGCCAATCCGATTGCCTCATTCAGGCAGTTCATAGAATTTGCGGTAAACATTCCGGAACACGAACCGCACGTAGGACAAGCCGCGTTTTCTATTCTTGAAACTTGTTCGTCAGATACATTGTCATCTACGGCTACCACCATGGCATCCACCAAGTCTAATTGACGACCATCCAATTCGCCTGCTTCCATCGGTCCACCCGACACAAAAACAGCCGGAATATTCAACCGCATGGCAGCCATCAGCATGCCCGGAGTGATTTTATCGCAATTGCTTATACATACCATTGCATCGGCTTTGTGTGCATTGACCATATATTCGATGCTGTCTGCAATCAAATCACGAGACGGAAGCGAATAGAGCATTCCATCATGCCCCATGGCTATTCCGTCATCTACTGCTATGGTGTTAAACTCAGCCGCGTAGCATCCCAATTTCTCGATTTCTTTTTTTACCATTTGCCCTACGGTGTGCAGGTGCGTGTGTCCGGGAACAAACTGCGTGAAAGAATTTACAACGGCAATAATCGGTTTCCCAAGTTGTTCGTTTTTCATTCCGGCAGCTTTCCAAAGTGCCCTTGCGCCAGCCATTCGGCGGCCTTGAGTGGAAGTGGCGGAGCGTAAAGTCCCTGACGCGGGAGTCTTCGAGTTATGAGATTTGTTGTTGTTTTGTTGGGTGTCCATTATATAAACTTAGAGTTTTACGAGTAAATAATGTGAAAAAATCAGATTTTTGAATCAATCAGCCTTTTAATAAAGGACAAATAAAAAAAACCTTTCTCTTTTTTACTTGAGAAAGGTTCCTAAAATATTTTAATATTATTTGTACATCAATATACTTCACAACCTATCTCACCTTTGATTTAAGACCAAAAGAGTAACGACGAGTAGAATATTGACGATTTGTGACATAATGAAATTATTTGCGTGCAAAGTTAAAACAAGATTTTTAATAAAACAATAGTTTGACGTAAAAAAGTGCTGAAAAGTTTGATTTTGTAAGTTTTTTGATAGTTTTATGTGAAATGCATGAGAAATTCAGGTTTATTCGAGTCAAAACTGTTCATATGGTATCAATAATTGCGGATCGATGAAAGTGTTTTGCAACTCTTTTTCTTTTTCTTCGGGATTTGAAACGGAAAGTCCGGCCAAACGGATACCGTGATTTTCTAAATTGACCAACTCGAATAACTCTTTGGAATAGCTGATAAAATCGTCTGCAAACCGGAAAGTGTCTTCGATTGTGATGCTGCGTGAGATAACTTTAAAATCGTCACGTTTGAGCTTGATTGAGAATGTATGTCCTTGAAAATGTGATCGTTCTATCCTTTTTTCAAGTTCATGAGCTAACAGTTTGAATTTGTCGTAAATTTCATTTTTATCGGAAATATCACTTTCAAATGTCCGCTCACAGCCAACAGAAAGGCGTTCCCTATATGGCTCTACGACTCTGTGATCTTCACCTTTCGCAAATTCCGCAAAAAGGTAACCCATTTTCCCGAAATGTTTCACCAAAAACGATTTGGATTTTTCTTGCAGTTCCTTTCCGCTCATAATTCCCAATTCATGCATTCGCCTTGATGTAACCTTTCCTACGCCCCAAAACGCCTCTATCGGCAAGCGAGAGATAACTTCAAGCGCTCGTTTTGGGTGAATAACGGTGAGTCCATTGGGTTTTTGTATGTCGGAAGCTACTTTAGCTAAGAATTTATTGTAAGAAACTCCGGCAGAAGCGGTTAGATTAAGTTCTGAATAGATTTTTTGCTTGATTTCTTTGGCGATGTCCTGTGCATATTTGATGCCCGGTTTATTCTCCGTTACATCCAAAAACGCCTCATCTAATGACAAAGGCTCAATGATATCGGTGTATTCACGGAAAATTTTACGTATTTGTTGAGATACAGATTTATAAACATCAAATCGCGGGGCAGCGAAAATCAGATGGGGACAAAGCCGGGCTGCTCTTTTGGATGGTAAAGCGGACCTGATACCGAATTTTCGTGCCTCGTAACTTGCTGCCGCCACAACTCCTCTCGGATGCGAGTAGCCCACAACTAAGGGTTTCCCCCGATATTCGGGGAAATCACGCTGCTCCACAGATGCAAAAAAAGCATCCATGTCAATGTGGATTATTTTTCGGAATTCGGGCATTGTTGAAATTCTGATTTTGTAGCAAAGATACGAAAAATTGGAATTTCTAATGCCTTTCGCAATGGGGGCTTTCCGCGATAGAACCTCGCTGATAGTGTCTTTGGCGATAGCGCTATCTTACATGCTTGCTTAAAAACGCTTTTGTTTTTTGGATAATATCATCGGCAAACTTAAAGCTGACATCGTGACCTGTATCGTAGATGTGTTTTTCGTTATATACTTCTACATTATTTAAGCTTTGCTCCAACTTTGTGTGCTGGCTGACAGGGATTAGGTCATCGGAAGAGCCGTAAAAAGAAATTGTCGGTTGGGATTTGGTTGAAATCCAGGTTACAGGACTCCCAAAAACGGCTTGTGTCATTCCATCAGGTAAATTATCCGGATTGGTAATATAATTCATGCCAAAGCTAAATATCGGATTGCTGTGATAAGCACTGTCATCCAAATTACATGGCCCGGCTATGTTCACAACTGCTTTAACTCTTTTATCTGTGTCATATCGATATGCATAAAGCATTGCCAGATGTCCGCCTGCACTATAGCCAAGCACAACAAATTCAGGCTTTACGCCAAATTCATCCGCATTGGACTGAACATAATTCATTAGCGAGCGAATGTCATCCGATTGGGTGGGCAGCATATAACGTATAGGAGAAATACTGGCTAACCGGTAATTCATATTTACAACGGCATAGTCTTTAAGCTGAGATTGGAGCTTTGGGATGTAACTTTCCATGTCTTTTTTATCTCCGGCCATCCAGCCTCCTCCATGGATAATTAATACCACTCTTGTGTCGGCCTGACTTCTATTTGCAGGTAGAAAAATGTCCGCTTTTTGAGCAGCATCACTTCCATATGCCACATTTAATAGTGTCTTCGGCTCTTCGAAAATTTCGAAATTTTCTTTTTTACATCCGGAAAAAACAATCCATATAAAAAAGACGAAAGACAGGTACTTTAGATTGCGAGTCATAAATTTTTAGTTTTAATGGTTAGAAATTGTATTGAAGTCGTCTTGACTTCTAAAATTTTGTTAGTTAATAGGGCGCTGACGCTTTCAGCGGGATTGACTGTTGTGACTTAAAAATGGAAAATGCCGCTACGCTACCGTCAGCTCCGATAAATCGGAATTTTCAATTTGTAACTGCAAGAAAAAGTCAAAACCACCTCATTGTCAGCATGGTTTAAATCTCAAATGTCATGCATTTAAAACCAAAATAATAACTAAAAATGTGCTTTTTATTGTTTGTTAACACCTTGAGGCGGTTAGTAAGTTTTTTTAGTTTTTTTGAGTTTCGAACTTCAATAAAAATCTGAAAATGTCATAAAACAAATGTTCTATTTTCAATTTGAATATTTATATCATTATTGTCCGATATAACTTTTTTTACAACTCCTGAAACTCTTTTTCTGAGCTTGATTTAGAATAAGATAGGAAAAGGAGATTTCGAAGATTAGCTTCTTGAAGTTGTTTTTAGAATATCCCAAAGTAATTTTGGAAATGGGAAATGCAGATGAAACAATATCACTGCAGACATTCCCTCATTGTACTTTTGGGGAAACTCAGCCAAAAAATAACAATCGAAGATTTTGCTTCTATTGGTTTTGTCGTGCTTACTATGTGCAAAAAATCAAATTACATGTTAAAAAAACGCCAATACCATAAAAATGTATTATTTTTGCATGATATCTACATGTATAAGTAAAATGGCAGAACGAACATATAAATACCTTGACAATATTAATTCGCCGGCTGATTTGAAAAAGATCGACAAAGATGAATTGAAAATTGTTTGTCAGGAGCTTCGTAGTTTTATCATCGATGCAGTATCTAAGAATCCGGGGCATCTTGGTTCCAATCTTGGTGTGGTAGAGTTGACCGTCGCTCTTCATTATGTTTTTGATACGCCTTATGATCGGATAGTTTGGGATGTGGGACATCAAGCGTACGGTCACAAAATCCTTACCGGAAGAAGAGATGTTTTTCATACAAACAGGCAGTATGGAGGTATCAGTGGCTTTCCTAAAATTACTGAGAGCGAGTATGATGCATTCGGAGTAGGACATGCTTCAACTTCTATTTCTGCCGCGTTGGGGATGGCGATTGCTTCACAAATGAAGGATGAAAAAAGAAGAGTAGTAGCAGTTATCGGTGATGGGTCTATGACAGGCGGACTGGCTTTCGAAGGGTTGAATAACACCTCGATGGTCAAAAATGATATGCTTATTGTGTTGAATGACAACCAAATGGCAATTGACCCGATAAATGGCGGATTTTCTCAGTATTTGATTGATATCACTACATCGAAAACGTACAATAAAATTCGTCATAAAGTATATAAGCTGTTCAGTAAGAGTAAAATAGTGGATGAAGACAGGAAAAACAAGATAATCCGTTTCAACAATAGCCTTAAAACTGTTTTCACCCAAAAGGAGCACAATATTTTTGAAGGGTTAAATATCCGTTATTTCGGTCCGGTAGATGGGCACGATGTGGATAATTTAGTTCGCATTTTTTCTGAACTAAAAGATTACAAAGGCCCTAAAGTGCTCCATGTGATTACGAAAAAAGGTAAAGGTTACGAGCCTGCCGAAAAATCAGTAACCTCGTGGCATGCTCCCGGAAAATTCGATCCTGAAACGGGAGAAAGACTTGTTTGCAACAACAACAACACAGAGCCGCCACTATTTCAGGATGTTTTTGGGAAAACGCTGCTTGAATTAGCCAAACTCAATGATAAAATTGTAGCTATAACTCCGGCAATGCCTTCGGGCTGCTCCATGACAATTATGCAACGAAGATTCCCTGAACGAGTTTTCGATGTGGGAATAGCTGAAGGTCATGCAGTTACGTTTTCTGCCGGACTTACAAAAGAAGGTCTGATACCGTTTTGCAACATTTACTCCACATTTATGCAGCGTGCGTATGACAGTGTAATTCATGATGTCGCGTTACAAAAATTACCGGTAATCATGTGTCTTGACCGTGCCGGAATTGTCGGCTCAGACGGCTCAACTCATCAAGGACAATTTGATATGGCATACATGCGTTGTATCCCGAATTTGACCATTGCCGCGCCGCGAAATGAAATGGAACTTCGGAATTTAATGTTTACTGCGCAGCAATTTCAGGAAGGCCCGTTTGTAATTCGTTACCCCCGTGGGAAAGGATTTAATGTGGACTGGCATAACGACTGGGAACTTCAGGAGATAGGAAAAGGCGAATGTTTGAAAGAAGGTGAAGATTTAGCCGTTATTACCATTGGAACTATGGCGGCAAAAGCTGAAAAAGCCATTAATATGGTTGAAAATGAGACCAATTTGAGTATTGCTCATTATGATGCACGATTCTTAAAACCGCTTGATGAAGAACTTTTACATGCAGTTGCCATGAAGTTTAATAAAATTATTACCATCGAAGATGGGGTCATCAGTGGAGGATTTGGAAGCGCCGTGTTGGAGTTTTTAGCTGAAAATAATTATCAAAAAGAAGTAGTCCGATTGGGAATCCCTGATGCGTTCATTGAACACGGAAGTCAGACCGAACTGTATGCTTTGCTGGGATTGGATGAAAAAGGCATCCGTGAAAGTATCGAAAAGCTGTTGGATCTTAAAGCAGCTGATCATGCGAAAACTGAACTAATTGAGGATGCGAAACTTGATCACTTATAGAATGTTCTTATATTTTAATATGATTAATGCGAATCAGGGGTTGAAAATTAAAAATTAACAAATTTAAACAATATTGTTTGTAAGTTTCCGTTAAGGAACATAAACCGATTAATTCACTACAATTATTCAAATTTATGTTCCCAACGGATAA